>DATHUZ010000825.1:0-2000 GCA_035461725.1 Anaerolineae bacterium | reverse complement strand
TGAAGGGACGGTCGACAAGATGTTCCTGTCGGCCGCGCGAGGCATCCCGTTCATCTATTCGAACTATGGCATGGCGGGCGCGTCGACGCCGATCTCTCCGTCGGGGGCGCTGGCACTGCTCAACGCCGAGCTGCTGGCTGGGCTGGTGCTGGGCCAGTTGATGCGCGAGGGGACGCCGATGCTGCTGGGCTGCCTGCCCGCCTATTTCGACATGCGCGGCATGGGCAGTTTTTACGACGCGCACAGCTATGTGATCGATCTGGCGTGTGCCGAGATGATGGATCACTACCGCCTGCCTCACGTTGGCACCTCGGGCGCCGGCATGGGCTGGAGCGCCGACCTGATCGCCGCCGGACACCAGTGGATCAATCACCTGGTGAGCTGCGCGGGCAAGGTGGGGTTGGCGCCGTTCGTGGGCGACAACCTCGGCTCGAAGGCGTTCTCGCCCGAGATCGTGGTGTATGCCGCCGAGGTGATCGAGCAGGCACGCCGCTTTGCGCGCGGCTTTGAGCTGAGCGACGAGACGGTGGGCCTGGCCGAGATCGCGGCGGTGGGGCCGGGCGGCGATTATCTGACGTCCAGGTCGACGCTCAAAAACATGCGCCGGGCCTACCACCAGAGCCGGATCTTTGCCAAGCTGACGCTCGAAGAGTGGCAGGCACGCGGCCGGCCCGACGCGGCCCAGGTGCTGCGCGAGCACACGATCCGGCTGCTGGCAGAGGCCGCCCCGCCGGAGGACCACGACGAGCTGATGGCACGTGGAGAGGCTTTTATCCTTGCGTCGGGTGGCGGCTGACGCAGCCCGGAGGGCTGCGATACGGGGGTGCTGCCGGCGCGAACGCACACGATCGCGCAGACAAGATGGAGGCGCGACCTTGGTCGGGGAAGCGTGAACCCATCCCGAGCGAGCCCGGGCCTCCGGTTGTGGCGTCTGCAACCCGGAAGGCATCGGCACAGTGGGGCACGGCACTTTCTTGACCCCTCACCGTTTCGATGATATACTGGCTCTGTCAGTGGCGTTGATGTATCATCTCGAAAAGTTGGGGGGCATGTGGGGCGGATTACCAATCGGCCCTACATTTCCGTGGTTTGCCGAGATGATACGCGTTGATCCCCGGCGGGGCAAAGCGGTTGTGGACGACGGAGGAGAGAGGATGATCCCAGGGTTCGACGTGTCCAAGTACCAGCGCGGGCTCGACATGGCGGCCGCGGCTGAGGCCGGAATGCAGTTTGTGTTCGTCCGCGCGTCCACGGGGATCGAGGTGGACCCGGTGTGCGCCGAGCATCTACGTGGCGCCGAGGGCAGGATGCTGCGCGGCACGTACCACTCTTTGCAGCCGGGCGATCCTGTGGCGCAGGCACGTATCTATTATCGGGCGCTGATCGAGTCGAATGGTTTCCTGATCGAGCTGCCGCCCGTCGTCGGCGTCGAAAAGCCGGGCACCACTGAGGAGATGGTGCACACTTTTCTGGACGCCTTTTCCTGGCTGTGGGGGCGCCGCCCTTTGATCTATACCTCACGCACCAAGTGGCACGGGCTGGTTGGCGTGGACGCCGCGTGGGCCAGGCAGTATGGCTTGTGGGTCGCCCATTGGAACGTACCCGAGCCGGTACTGCCCAGCCCCTGGACCGAGTGGATCTTTTGGCAGCACACCGTGGGCTGGGTCCCCTTCTGGCCGCGGCGGATCGATCTCGACTGGTGTACCGAAGAAACGTGGGCGAGTTTCTGATAGTAAAGATGATGCGTGATGCGTGAACGGGCCCGAGTGTGGCTCGTCAGGCATCACGTGCCACACCTCACTCTTCCGGGTGGGGCGTGCCCGCCTCTCCCGGACGGCACAGATCGTCGCCCGAGAGATCGCCGCTGCGCAGTAGGTAAGCCTGAACGTGTGCAGCGACTTCTCCGCTGAACAGGAGGATCATGCCGAAAATCCAGGCCCAGAAGATCAGGACGATGGCGATGGCGAGCGAGCCATAGATCAGGTTGTAGTTGGCAATGC
>DATHUZ010000824.1:0-2891 GCA_035461725.1 Anaerolineae bacterium | reverse complement strand
GCGACCCCGCGCACGACAGCCCGAGCGCCAGGCTGCGCACAATCCCAAACCTCTCCCTGGCGGCCAGCTCCTGCCCGGCGGCGAGGGCGACGGCGAGCACCAGGCCCACCGCAATGTCCGTGACCCAGCTACTCCACCCTGCCGACAGGTAGAGTGTGCCGAGCAACATCAGGATGGAGAAGGTGACCACGTTGCCTGCCACCGCTCGCCCGGTTTCGCGGTGTCCTGGAAAGATGAGCGGCTCGGTGATCCAGATGACCGCCGCTGCCAGGCTGGCGCCAATGAGCATCGTCGCCCCTGCTGCCAGCCATTTGCCCTCGACACCCAGGCTGGCCGAGACCAGGAACCCACAGATGAGCGGAACGTTCTGTGCCGCTTCCCACGCCATTCGCAGTCCAAATCCTCTCATCGGTGCCTCCTACTCACTCCTCAGGACGTCCACGATTGGTGCCGCGGCCGCCCATCGCGCCGGCAGCAAGCTCCCGGCGGTGCTTATCAGGACGATCAGTGGGACCAGCAGGGCAAGGTGGAGGGGGTTGAGGGCGATGTCGACCTGGCCGAACCCAAAGTTCGCCGCGAGCATATCGAGCAAGCTGCGGGTCAGCAACAGGCCAACTGGAATGCCCAGGACCGTGGATTGCAGGCCGAGCAGTGCGGCCGTGATGCTGACCAGCACCACCACCTGGCCGGGGGTCATGCCCACCGTCTTGTAGATGCCGATCACACGCACGCGCTCCTGGACGGCGAGCAGAGAGGTGTTGAATACGTTTACCAGCGCGATGCCGATCAAAATGGCCGACAGGCCAAAAATCGCCCACTGCAAAGAGATCACCTCATCCGAGATTGCTTCGTCCACGAATGCCACGCTCAGGGGAGAATCATCCGCCGGCTCGATGGCGTGGACCACGTCGACTCGGCTGGCGGCGGACGACAGCTTGAGCAGGTAGGTATCCGGATCGGGCTGCGAGATCGATTCTCTGATGGGCTGGAGATTGACGGTCAGCATCCGGCCCATGTTCGCGGGCTCGGGATATTGCCCGACGATTCGCCACGTGACCGGCTTGTTGTCGTCGCCTTCGAGGTAGGCTGTGACCGTGTCGCCGATGCCGAGGCCTAGCCAGTCGAGCAGGCCACGGCCCGCGATCGCCTCGAGCGTGCCGGGCCGGAGGAGGCGGCCCTGCTCGATCCGGATAGGAAAAGCGGGCAGGTCGCCTTCGACGGCACGAATCTTGTACGACTCGCCACCAGGTGTCTCTACCTTGACCTGGCGCTCGCCGTAGAACGCTTCCACCGCCGGGGTGTTGGCCAAAACCTCTCGCGTTTCCGCGTGGCTCAAGGTCTCGCGCGTGACGATGGCATCGTGGGCAATGCCAAGCAGGGCCGGATTCTCCCTGTAGGCGTTCACCGTCTCGTTGATCGCCAGGCCAAAGACGATGCCGAGCACGCCGAGGACCAGGTTAGTGCCTGTGAGCAGCGAGCGCACCGGCCTGGAGGAGAGGTCATTGATGCCGAGGATCCAAACGGGCGGCACGCCGGCTCTTTTCAGGACACGTACCAGCCACGGCGCCTTTTTCCGTGGCGCTTCGGCGCCCACGGCCATGGAACGGATGATAGGTGCCCGTGCACCGCGCAGACCAGCCCCAAGGGTGGAGAGTAGTACGGTGGCCGTCACGATGCCGGCGACGATCAGGATTAGGGGCGCATCGACCGGCGGGCGATACGATGTGCTCAGCGCCGTGGCGACCGCCTGGAGTGGGAGCGGCGCCAGCACGATGCCGATCAGCAGCCCGATAGGTGCCCCGATCAGGCTCAAAATGAGGTATTGTCCAACGTACAGCTCGAGTACCTGTCCCTGGGTAAAGCCCACAGCCTTCAGGACGCCGATCTGCCGGAACTGGGAGAGGACGATAGAGCCGATGCTGCTCGCAGCTACGAGGATCGTTGCCACGATGGCAAAGAAGCCAAAAGCCCCCAAAAAGACAAAGTTAATCCGCGCGGCAAAGAGCGCCGACTCGCGAATGTCTCTCCAGTCGACATGGGCCAGCAGGGCGTTGGCATCGACCGTATCTTCGATCGCCGTAACAAGCTCGTCAACAGCTTCGGGATCGTGCAGCCGCAGGCCAATCGCCCATCCCCAGCGCGAGTCGTCGGGGAAGAGCGCATAGAGGGTGTCCGGGCTGACAAACAGCGGCGGCGGCTGCTCACTCGCGTACCAGTCCCAGGTGGCGTCGTACGCGAGGCCGGCGACAGGCAGCTCAACCGGGGTGCCGTCTGCGGTCGTGATCTCGACGACCTCACCCGCGGCAAGCCCATGCGTTTCCTTCAGAATGCTGCTCGCGACCACTTCCGCCGCCTGCGTGTCCAGGTAGCGCCCTTCTTCCACCCTCACCCGGCCGACGGCGGGCGGCGGAACGGCGAGGTCACGCACCATCACCCAGGTGCGCTCGTCGCCGATCCGTGCGCGCGCCACGACGTAATGCTGCAGCTCGCTCCTCTCGGCGACTGCGGGCAGTGACTGGATCTCGACCAGATCGCCGGCGTCGACCACCGACCGGTTCAGGTAAAGCCAGACGTGCGCACCATTCAGCTCCTGGAATGTCCGATCGTACGGCCCGGTGATGTTCAGGATCGTGGCGAGCGCCAGGGTAAGCAGGGTGCTCGATGCGATGATCGTGACCAGGATCAGGGCCGAGATCAGGGGCCGGCTGATGAGGTCGGCCTTGATCTTGATCAGAACTGCGCTCACTGCTGCCGCCTTTCTACTTGATGGCCGCCAGGCACTGCGCGATCGCAACCGGATCTCCGCCCGGCATCCGATCGACGATCTGCCCGTCGTGAATGAACAGGATTTCGCGTGCCTGTGCCGCCGCCAGCGGATCGTGCGTCACCAT
>DATHUZ010000823.1:0-5690 GCA_035461725.1 Anaerolineae bacterium | reverse complement strand
GGCAACCTCGACTCCAGGACGGCCGAGACGATGTTTGCCCTCTTTGATTCGCTGGTGGCCGAGGGCAAGACCATCCTGATGGTGACCCACGACGAGGAGCTGGCGCGAAGGGTGCCGCGTGTGCTTACCCTGGCCGACGGCCGGTTCGTCGACAAAGTGAGCGAGTTTACAGATAATCGTATCAAGGAGAGTTCCCGTTGAAGAAAATAGTGCTGCCGGCCCTGGGGCTGGCCCTGGTTTTGATTATCGCAGTGCTGTTTGTTTTGGGCAGTGTGCCCGCGTTTGGAGAGAAGGGGGAAGTGGCCAACGCCTCTGAAGCAGCGACGCCCACCCTGCCGCCTGCGCCGCGTGGCGTGGTGGCCGAAGGCGTGGTAGTGCCCGAGCGCCACGCGGCCCTCAGCATGGCGGCCGGTGGCGTGGTGGCCGAGATCCTGGTCGAGGAGGGGGCGACGGTGGAAGCCGGGCAGCCGATCCTGCGCCTGCAGGATGCCCATCAGCGGGCGGCCGTGGCGGAGGCCAGGGCGGCGCTGGCAAGTGTTGAAGCGCAGTACGCGAACCTCGAGGCCGGCGCCCGAAGCCAGGAGATCGCGGCGGCCGAGGCGGGCCTGGAAGGCGCGCGCGCACGCCTGGCACGGCTGCAGGAAGGGGCGCGGCCGGAAGGAATCGCGGCCGCCGAGGCGGCGCTCCAGGCGGCCCAGGCCACGCTCGACCGGCTGTACGAAGGCCCTGACGAGCAGGCGCGCATTGCCGCCGAAGCAGAGCTGGCCAACGCCGAGGCCGTGCTGCAGCAGGCGCAGGCCGCCTACGACGTGGTGGCCGGGCGCGACGACGTGGGGATGCTGCCCGAGAGCCTGCAATTGCAGCAGGCCACCAATGCTTACGAGGCGACCAGGGCACGGTACGATGCCCTGTTTGATGAGCCCGAGGCACACGTCGTGGCCGGTGCCCGAGCACAGATCAAGGAGGCCCAGGCCACGCTCGAGCTCTTGCGCAAGCCCGTGACGGCCAACGAAATTGACGAGGCCGAGGCGATGGTTCGCCAGGCGGAGGCCGAGCGCGATCTGCTCCAGGCCGGCGCCCGCAGTGAGGACCTGGATGCCGCGGCAGCGGCCGTCGACCAGGCACGGGCCGCGGTGCAGCAGGCAGAGGCCGGCCTGGCCGACACAGAGCTGCGCGCGCCCTTTTCCGGCACCCTGGCGCGGCTGTACGTCAAGGTCGGTGAGCTGGCGGCGCCGGGGGCGCCCGTGGTCGTGTTGGCGGACCTCAGCTCGTGGCAGATCGAGACCGATGATCTGACCGAGCTGGACGTCGTGAGCGTGGCGGAGGGTGATGAGGTGGCATTGACCTTCGATGCGATCCCGGGGCTGGCGCTGCCGGGCCAGGTGCTGCGCGTCAAGCCCATGGGCGAGGAAAAGCTGGGAGACGTGACCTACACCGTCGTGGTTGTGCCGCACGAGCAGGATTCACGACTGAAGTGGGGCATGACGGCGGTGGTGACGTTGCCGTAGCACAGCACGGAGCCCTGCCTCCCGTTTGCATCCGCGTCCAACATGGCGTAAAATGGCGGTTATGGACGCGACGGTTGCGTGGTGGCCTTTTGCCCTGGTGTTTGGCCTGGCCCTGCTGATTGCTCTTGCGGGCACGCCGCTCGCGGCGCGGTGGGGTCGGTGGCGCGGGCTGGTGGACGAGCCAGGGGCGCGGCGGCAGCACGTGGGCACGATTCCACGCACCGGAGGGCTGGTGCTCTTTGTGGCGTTCGTGGCGGCGGCGCTGGTGGCGCAGTGGGTGCCGGTGCCAAGGCAGGACCCGAAAGAGTTGGTGCGGCTGGTCGGGATCTTGCTCGGCATGACGTTTCTGTTCGTGGTGGGCTATCTCGACGACCGGTTCGAGCTACGGTCGGGCCCACAGTACCTCGCGCAGGCGGTGTCCGCGCTCATCGCCGTCCTGTTCCTCGTGTTTATCCAGACCGTGATGAACCCGTTTACGAATGAGCCGCAAGATTTTCCCTACTGGTTCACGGTCATCTTTACCGTGGCGTGGATCATGGGCATGATCAACACCATCAACTTCCTGGATGGGCTCGACGGGCTGGCGGCAGGCGTAGGCGCGATTGTGAGCGCCATCCTGGCGGTGCATATGCTGCGCGAAGGGCAGTATAGCGTCGCGCTGCTGCCGCTGGCGCTGCTGGGGGCGACGCTCGGTTTCCTTCCGTACAACTTGCCGCCGGCACGGATCTTTCTCGGTTCGGGAGCGGCGCTGTTGGGGTACGCCATCGCCACGCTCGGCATCGCGGCCGGGGCCAAGATGGCGCTGCTGCTGCTGGCGTTGAGCATCCCGATCGTGGACGTGGCGTGGCTGATCGTCAGCCGGCTGCGGGCGGGACAGTCGATCGGGCAGGGGGACAGGCGGCATCTGCACTTCCGGCTGGTGGACGCGGGGTTGAGCGCGCGGCAGGTGGTAACCTTGTACTATGGGTACTGCGTTGTCTTGGGTGCCGCGGCGCTCCTGATCAGCTCGCGGTTGTTGAAACTGGGGGCGCTGGTGGCGGTGGGCGTGGCGACGGTGGCGGTGCTGGTGTGGTTGGCGCGGAGGACGTTCAAGACCTGATCGGTGCGCACGCATGCGGAGGCCCGCGCTTGCTGAGGGAGATGTGCACCGGACGCCCTTGTTCGTGGGGAGAGCGCGGGTGCGGAAGCAACGGGGCGCAAAGTACCCGGGGCGCAAAGCACCCGGGGTACAAAGCACCCTTGACTCTTTGGTGTTTTGCCGGGTGTGGCCGAGATGCACCGCCGCAAGTGCGGCTACTTGACCGAACGTCTGTTTCAGTGTACAATCGAGCCGATCTTTTAGGAGTGAGCGATGACCGAGACGTTGGACGCAACAGAGTTGATCCGGCGCGGGCAGGCGGCGGCGCGTGTTGGGCGGCGCGAAGAGGCACGGCGGATGCTGCGCCGGGCTGTGGAGCTGGACCCGGATAACGTGGGCGCCTGGTTGGACCTGGCGAGTGTGGAAGAGGATCGCGCGAAAAAGCGGGCGTGTTTCGAGCGCGCGCTGGCGCTCGATCCGCGCAGTGCCGACGCGCGGCTTGGGCTGGAGATGCTCGAAGAGGACGAGGAGCCGGCCAACCTGGACGCGGTGCTCGCCGAGGCGTCGCGCCAGCTCGACGTGGCGGTGGGGCCCGCGCCCGCAGGAGAGGTGCCGCCGGATGACGGAGTGCTCTATTGCATCAACCATCCAAAAGCGGAGACGATGCTGCGCTGCAACCGGTGCGGCGAGCCGATCTGCACGCGCTGTGCCGTGCTGACGCCGGTGGGCTACCGCTGTAAACAGTGCGTACGTGGGCAGCAGGCGGTGTTTTACACCGGCGGCACGGTCGATTACGCCATCGGCGGGGTGTTGGCACTGCTGCTGGGGGCCGTGGCAGCGTACCTGATGGGCATGCTGGGTGGCTGGTTCTTTGCGCTGATCCTGGGGCCGGCACTGGGCATTGGCATCGCGGAGGCGGTGCGCTTGGCCGTGCGGCGCCGGCGAAGCCGGCACCTGTGGGCCGTGGTGTTGGGTGGGATGGTGGTATCGGGCCTGATCGTCTTGCTCTTTGTGGGGCTGTGGGCAGCGATCGGGATCGGCATTTACCTGGTGACTGGTGGCGGCACGGCGGTCGCCAGGCTGCGCTAGATATCTCTTACATCGAGGGGACTGTGCTTTCCGAGCTAACGATCCGCGATTTTGCGATCATTGACAAGCTTCACCTACGGTTTGGGCCGGCGTTCAACGTGCTGACCGGCGAGACGGGGGCCGGCAAGTCGATCATCATCGACGCCGTGAGCCTGCTGCTGGGCGGGCGGGGAGATGCCAGCTTTGTGCGCGCCGGCGCGAAAAGGGCAACCGTGGAGGGGGTGTTTCGCCTGGATGCCGAAACCCAGGCGATGGTCAACCCGATGCTGGAGGAAGAGGGGCTGGAAGGCGACGACCCATCGATCCTGACGCTGGGCCGCGAGATCCGGCACGAGGGGCGGAACGTGTGCCGGGTGAACGGCCGCGCGGTGGCGCTCAAGGTGCTGGAGGGGATCGGGCAGCAGTTGGTGGACATCCACGGGCAGACGGAGCACCTGTCGCTGATGCGGGTGCGCGAGCACGTGGACTTGCTCGACCGGTATGGCGGCCTGTGGGACCAGCGGGAGCAGGTGACACGCCTGGTGAGCGCGCTGCGCGGGGTGCGGCGCGAGCTGGCCGAGCTGCGGCGCGACGAGCGCGAGCTGGCGCGGCGGATGGACCTGCTGCAGTGGCAGGTGGGCGAGATCGAGGCCGCCCACTTGGAGCTGGGCGAGGAAGAAGATCTGATTGCCGAGCGGACGCGCCTGGCGAACGCGGAGCAACTGCACGACCTGACCGACGAAGCGTACCACGCCCTGTACGAGGGGAGCGAGGAGCAGGCTTCGGCGGTGGACCTGCTGCAGATCACGGCCAAGGCGCTGGCGGGGCTGGCACGGCTGGACGAGACGACGGCGGCATTGGGCGAGACCGCCGAGACGGTGAGCTATCAGCTCGAAGACCTGGCCGGTTCGCTGCGCGAGTATCGCGACGAGGTGGAATTCAACCCGCGGCGTCTGAACCAGGTGGAAGAGCGGCTGGCGCTGATCCGGAACCTGCAGCGAAAGTATGGCGACTCGATCAAAGATGTGCTGGCCTTCGCCGAGCGGGCGCGGCGCGACCTGAACACGATCGAGCACAGCGAGGAGCGCATCGAAGAGCTCGCCGTGGAAGAAGAGCGCCTGCTGCAAGAGATCGGGCGCGCCGGCGCAGCGCTGTCGCGGCAGCGACGGGAAGCGGGCGAGCGGCTGGCGGCGGGGATCGAGGCGCAGCTCGCCGAGCTGAGCATGGGGCGCGCGCTGTTTGGCGTCGACGTGCAGTGGCGGGAAGACGACGAGGGGGCGTACGTCGACGGGCAGCGGGTGGCATTCGATGCGACGGGGCTGGACCGGATCGAGTTCCTGGTGGCGCCGAATGTGGGCGAGCCGCTCAAGCCGTTGGTGCGCATCGCGTCGGGCGGCGAGACGTCGCGCCTGATGCTGGCGCTCAAGACCGTGCTGACGCAGGCCGACCGCACGCCGACGCTGATTTTCGACGAGATCGACGCGGGCATTGGCGGGCGCGTGGGCGGCGTGGTGGGGCGCAAGCTGTGGGCACTGACCGTGGGCGAGGGCGAGGCCGCGTGCCGGCATCAGGTGTTGTGCGTCACCCACCTGCCGCAATTGGCGAGCTATGGCGACGTGCACTATCACGTCAGCAAGGCCGTTGTGGGCGAGCGCACGGTGACCAAGGTCGATGCCATGGACGGGGCCGTGCGTGAGCAGGAGCTGGCCAGCATGCTCGGCGCGGTGACGGAGCGCACGCAAGCGAGTGCGCGCGAGATGCTGGCGGCGAGTGAAGCGGACAAGACGAAAACCACATAAACGTCTCGCGGACGACCGGTGTCGGGCGCTGTTCGGGGACACGGATTGGACGGATTGCACGGATTTTCGATCTGGGCAATCCGTCCAGTTTTTTGTGGGGGCCACATGCCAGGGCAGCATCCTGTTTCCATTTGACAGCGACGGGGCGATGTGCTATTCTCTATATGTAGCGTGCACATAGGTGATAGAAAGGTACGTTTGATGCCACGAGGCCGTCGTTGGGGATCGGGGGAGGAA
>DATHUZ010000822.1:0-3082 GCA_035461725.1 Anaerolineae bacterium | reverse complement strand
TCGCTGGCGCTACACTGGTCGGCGGCCGACCCTGACGACGATTGGGTGGTGCACACGTACATCGAGCAGGTGCTCGACGCGACAGAGCCCGACTCGCTTCTCGTTGTCCGCGGCGACGGCCCCACGTTTGCCCTCTGGTATGGCATCTACGTTGAGCGTCCCCAGGCCGGCGTCGCCGTGGTGAGCGGGCCGATGCTGGCCTTCATCTGGTACCGTGACCAGGTGCGCCACCTCTACCCCGACCTGGTCGTGGCCGAGCCCAGCTCGGAGGACGTGACGATCGACGACCTGACGCGCGACCTGATCCTGAACAACCTGCCGCATCGCCCGGTGTACGTCACCGACCCGGCGGAGCGGTGGGAGCCCTGGTTCGAGTTTGTGAAGGTGGAGGGGGTGGAGCTGTACGTGCCGGTGCCGCGCCCTGCGCAAGAATAGAGCACGACGGGCCTGTTGCCAAGCCAGGGCAGGGCGAGGAAAGAAAAGCCGAAATTGTAGAGCCGGATCAGGTTACACAGCGTATAGGGAGAGGAGGACACGATGGCAAACGAAACCAAGACAGGGTCGCAAGCGATCCCACAGGCAGTCGCCGAGCAGTTGTGCCGCGAGATCCGCGTCGACAACCGCGGCAAGTGGTGGCGGTGGACGGCGTGGTGGTGTTGGGGGTGCGAGCGTTTCTCCCAATCGCCGAGCACCATGTGCTACGCCAACCACCCCGAGATGCGCGGCTGCACGCAGGTGAACGCGCGCTACGACGGCGGGAAATAAGTCACGCCCGCCTCACCAGGTACAGCCGCGCCCACTGCCCCAACACCGCCACGCTGTAGCCATGATCGATGTGCAGGGCCGGCGCGACTCGCAGTGCCTGCTTGACCATCTCGAATTCGGCACTCAACACGACAGCCCGCCCACCGGGCTTGAGCAGACGCTCCAGCTCACAGCAAAAGCGCGGATAGAGCGCCTCGATCTCCTGCCGCGTGCCGATTTGCTTGCCAAAGGGGAGATTCACGGCGACCTTGTCGACGGACGCCGCTGCCAGCGGCAGCCGGCATGTGTCCCAGCAGCAGAACGTGCACGGCCTGCCGAGCTGCGCCACGTTCGCAACCGACGCGTCGAGGGCGCGCGGCACGATGTCGCCACCCAGGATCGCCGCGACGTCACCCACCAGCAGGCGCTCGGCAATCAGCGTGCCGCTGCCACACATCGGGTCGAGGAAAACGTCGGCCGGAGAGGGCTCGGTCAAAAAGACCATGGCGCCGGCAACGGATGGGCGGAGCGCAGCGGGCAGGTTGGCGACCCGGTACCAGCGATGTCTCATCGTGCGATCGGAGAGACGCACCCCACACAGCAGCCTGGAGCCGAGGATGTTGGCCCAGATCTCGACGTCGGCATCATCCTCGACGAGGGTCCACTTTTTGCCCAACTTGCGCTCGACGCCCTTGACGACGGCGGCCTCGAGATCCATGCGCCGGTACTGGTGGTTGCCCACCCTGCGCGAGATGACACGGTAGGTGAGGGGCCGGCCGGTTCTCGCTCCTGGCCGTATGGCCCGTTCGAGGCGAGAGGACCTTTCGATTTCGTTGGCGATGAGACGCAGGTCGCGCCAGTCGCGCGACAGGTCGGGCAGTGAGATGACCTCGGCAAACACGTCTTCGGCAGTGCGCAGCTCGAGGAGACGCTCCGGCTCGCCGCCGCATTGAAAGACGACGATGCCGTTTTGATCCTTGACGAACAGCTTTTCGACCAGTGTGGCGCCGGGGAAGCGTTTGCGGATCTCGAGCCAGGCGATCTGTTCAAAGCCCGGCATGGTCTGGGCATAGTAGATGGGTGCCGGACTCACGAGGCACCTTCACCAGGAGTGTACACCGCACGTAGACTGTAGAACCGCAAGTCCCTTATACCTCTCCCTTGTCCGCGATAACAGCATTATACCTTTTCCTGTGTCGCTTGACAAGACAACTCGCATCTCATCGCCACTCGGTAGTGGCTTGCCTTGATCTACGGCTGCATTGTCCCTTGACGGCAGTTGTCATTGCGAGCGAAGCGAAGCAATCCCCCCTTACGAAACCGGAGATTGCTTCGCTGGCGCTCGCAATGACATACTTTGCTACAGCCGTGTGCCTTGATCGACGTGCCGTTGTCAAAACTCACTCTTTGCGGTATAATGGACAAGTCATCGGCGAGGCTTGATCGCATTATCTCTATGATGAAGGCGGCAGCTTATGAGCGAATCAGATATGAACAACTCCTCAGAGACCAAATGAGCGCGGCATTGCGGATTTATGTTGAGGTGCACAAGGACGCTGAGCGTCAGCGAGAGCCGATAAACGCATAAAGGAGCACGACCATGGAATATCGAAGATTGGGCCACACCGGGCTGCGCGTGTCGGAGCTGGCGCTGGGCACGATGCAGTTTGGCTGGAGCGCCGACGAAGAGACGTCGTGCGCGGTCATGGACGCCTACCTGGGCGCCGGCGGCAATCTGATCGACACGGCCGACGTCTATTCTCGCTGGGCCGAGGGGAACCCCGGCGGCGTGTCGGAAGAGATCATTGGCCGGTGGATGACATCGCGCGGGAACCGGCAGGACGTCGTCCTCGCCACGAAGGTGCGTGGGCGGATGTGGGAGGGGCCCAACGGCGAGGGGCTAAGCCGCGCGCACATCATGCGCGCCGTCGAGGAGAGCCTACGCCGGCTGCAGACTGACTATATCGACCTCTACCAGACGCACGCGTACGACGAGAACACGCCGATCGAGGAAACGCTGCGCGCCCTCGACGACCTGGTGCGCGCCGGCAAGGTGCGCTACGTGGGCTGCTCGAACTATCCCGCCTGGCGGCTGATGGAGGCCCTGTGGGTGAGCGACTTGTACGGCACGACCTCGTTCGTCTCGATCCAGCCCCACTACAACCTGGTGCACCGCGCCGAGTTCGAGCGCGAGCTGGCCGACGTGGTGGAGGAGTATGACATCGGCGTCATCCCCTACAGCCCACTCCAGGGCGGCTTTTTGACCGGCAAGTACGAGCGCGACAGGCCACTGCCTGACAGCAAGCGCGCGGAGCGGATCCAGAAGAGCTATTTCAGC
>DATHUZ010000821.1:0-10693 GCA_035461725.1 Anaerolineae bacterium | reverse complement strand
GGGGGGAGACATCTGTTGCCCCCGCTTCGGGGGGGGAGACGTCTGTTGCCCCCCCCCTCGAGGGGGAGGGCTCTTCTCCCCCCCCCTCGAGGGGGGGGGCCGGGGGGGGGGTGAAAGCCGGACCATGCAGCGGCACCCACCTCACCGTCCGCAGATTCGCCGTGATATCCTCGCCCTGCACCCCGTTCCCCCGCGTCGCGCCCAACGTGAACGCTCCATCCTGGTAGTGCAGGATCACGCTCAGCCCGTCGATCTTGGGCTCCACCACGTAGGCGAGGTCGCGGGCGTCGCCGGGCAGCAGCCTCGCCGCCCTGTCGCGCCAGCCGCGCAGCTCCTCCGGGTTGAAGGCGTTGCCCAGGCTGAGCATCGGGCGTGGGTGGCGCACCGTCCTGAACTCGTCGCGTACCTGCCCGCGCACCCTCTGCGTCGGCGAGTCAGGGCTCACCAGCTCCGGGTGCTCCGCCTCCAGCTCCAGCAGCTCGCGATAGAGCGTGTCGTAGGCGCCATCACTGATCACGGGGTCGTCGAGCACGTAATAGCGATAGTCGTGGTAGCGCACCTGCTCGCGCAGATCTCGAATTCGTTCTGCTACGTCCATGCCTGGCCTCCCGGTGAGCAAAATGCCTCTGTCCCCATTGTACCACGAAAAAGCGGCAAGCCGCAAGCCGCGGCCAGCCGGCACACCGGGCAACGGCCCAGGAAGTCCGTGCTATCCTTGTGAATCCGTGTCCAAAGTCAGGCCTGCCAGAC
Organism: Anaerolineae bacterium; assembly: GCA_035461725.1. GTDB lineage: Bacteria > Chloroflexota > Anaerolineae > JAAYZQ01 > JAAYZQ01 > JAFGIA01. Next base: position 9,943 of record DATHUZ010000821.1, on the reverse strand, counting down.
CGCAATCGCTGCTCGTTCTCTACAGCTTGAACAGCTCGTGCTTGCGCATAGAAAGGTAGCGCGTGGCGAGAAAGGTCAGCGGTTTTTCGGCGAGGATGAAATGGTTCGATAGCGTCTCGAGCACCTCGTTCAGGCCGAGCCGCTCTGCTTCTGCTTCGTTGCTGGCGCGCCGGTAAAACGCCTGGCCGTACCCCTCGTAATCGTCGATGTCGTGAAAGAGTGATCCCATCAGCCGCCGCCTCGGCTCCCCGCTGTGTGGATAGACCGTCCGCGCGCTGATGTGCTCCGGAAAGATGCCCGTCAAAAAGAGGCAGGCGTCGCCGATGCGGCGAAAGATCGCGAAATAATCCTCTTCCTTCACAAACCTCGCGTAGCGGATCAGGCTGTCGACGTCGAGGTCGTTCACTTTGAGGCGGTACCAGATCCCGTGCCGCACGCGGATCGGGATGGTCAAGCTCCGGATGCGCGTGTACGATGCGAGCAGCCCGGCCAGGTAGTCGATCACTTCCGGGTTGCCCATCAGCTCGACCACGCGGTGGGCGTCGAACAGGGCGATGCGCTGCAGGTTGCGGTGCTCGATCGTGTACACCTCGCGCTCCATGTCGCGCCGGGTGCGCATCAAGAGCACCTTGAAGAAAAAGTGAGGCGACACCGACAGCAGCATCCCCTCGTCGTCCATCAACTGCCGAAAGATCCGGTCGTCCTGCAGCATCGCGTCGAGCAGTGAGTCGTCGTCGCGCAGCAGCTCGATCACGTGCTCAGGGTCGGCGCGCTCGGGCACCAGCGTCTCGACGAGGAACCGTAGATCCTCGCTCTTCCACTGCCCCGTCTGCCTGCTCATCCCATTCCCCTTTCGCTTCACTGCCCGTCTCACCCTGCTCTGCCTATTGTAGCCGAAAATGAGCAGCGATGCAAGCGGACGCGGAGCAGGATCAATGCCCGGGGGCATTCCAAATCCGTCGGCCTGGCCCACGGAGGCCCGAGCTTGCTCGGGGAGGCTTCCGCCCGGTGGACATCGTCGGGCTAGCGCATAGATTGCCGCATCAAGTCGCGGATCGCTCGATACCCCACGATCTGCACCCCCGCGTTGCGCACGTGCGCGCGCAGCGCCTCGCTCTTGAACACCTCGTAATCGGCGGCGCGTGCGCGCCACGTCTTTGGCGTCGCCGCGCGTAGCTCGGGCGTGTCCTTTGCCGGGTGGATGATCAAATGCGTGATCCCTGCCGGCAGTGCGTCGATCGTCGCCTTGGCCAGCTCCAGCCTGTCGCCGTCGTCGCCGAGGTGGAGCCCCGTCAGGTGGTCGAGTAGCGGCACGCCCTGCGCCTCCAGCCCCTCTACAAACGGCGCCGCGAACGCAGCCGTGCCGGCGTCGAGGCCGAACTCGAGCCACTGCTGCTCGTCATAGCGCGGCACCATCGGCGGCAGCCCGTGCGCCATCGCGAGCTGAATGTACGCCGGGATAAACTGCGGCGCCGCCACCGTGCCCATGTGCGTATCCACGTGCGTGACGTCGATCCCCGCCTCGAGCGCGCGCGCCACCTGCGCCTCCATCTCGGCCGTCACGGCGTCCACGCTCGCGTTCGCCTGTACCTGTGCCACCGTGCGCGGCAGGTAGCCCTCGTCGTCGAGCAGCCCCGACCCCACGCCCCGCGTCGAGATCGGCCCCCACCGGTAGGCATCCCACTCGCTGGTCAGCGTCAGGTGCACGCCCACGTCCGCCTCCGGGTGGCGCCGGCACAGCTCGGCCAGCGCCGGAAACCAGGGGCACGGCACCATCACCGCGCCCGACGACACCAACCCAAACTCGATCAGCTCCTCGAACGCCGTCACCGTCGCCTGGGCCATCCCCAGATCGTCGGCGTGCACGATCGCCACCCGGTCGCCCTCGTCGAACCCCAGCCGGCGCATCACCGGATTCAATCTCGCTCTCATCTCCCCTCTCCCCCCCGTTCGTAGCAGCGGCTTCAGTCGCCCTCCCCCTGTTCGTAGGGACGGCTTCAGCCGTGTCCCAGCCGCCGCCCCGGCCCGCCGACCATCAGCCCCGGCTGGCACTGCCGGCAGAAATTCGTCGTCTTTTTGTCGCGCGTCACACCGCTGATCGCCGTCCCGCACCGCGGGCACGGCTCCCCCTCCTTGCCGTGTACCGCCAGAAAATCGCGGATCTCGACCTCGATCTTTTCCCCCACCCGGCTGCGCAGCGTCTCGATCGCCTCCTCGAGCGTCGTGCGCACCGCCCGGTACAGGTCATCCAGCTCTTCCTCGTTGAGCTGAGCTCTGCGCCGGAAGGGATAGATGCGCGCCTGCCAACAGATCTCGTCCGCGTACGCGTTGCCGATCCCTGCGATGAACGACTGGTTCGTGAGCGTGCCCTTGATCTCACCCGTGTGGCGCTTCAGGCGCTGCATAAACACGTCCCGCGTCAGCCCCGGATCCGTCGCCTCCGGCCCTTGCTCTGCGAACGTCGGCACCTGCGCCGGATCCGCCACCAGGTAGACCTTGCCCATGTCCTTCGCATCGTGGTAGCGCAGCTCGCTTCCGTCGCCCAGGCTCACCACCAGTGCGTCGCGCTTCCTGTCGGCCGCCAGCGGCTCGCCGTAGCGAAACCGGCCGGCGAGCATCGGGTTGATCACCACGTACGTCCCGTCGTCGAGCGGCAGGAGCAGGAACTTGCCGCGGCGCTCGACCCCGGCGATCCGCCGCCCCACCAGGCGATCCGCCGCATCCCCGCCGAGCAGGTTGCGCACCACCAGCGGCCGCGGCACCCTGGCGCCCACGATCTCCAGCCCCGCCACCCGCGGCGCCAGGTATGCACGGATCACCTCCAGGTCAGGCAGCTCTGGCATCTGATCGACTCACTCGTCCTCGTCCTCATCCTCATCTTCTACCGGCTGCGGCAGGTTGATGACCCGGTACTGCTCGGCGTACGCGTATCCACGCGTCTTGCCCACCTCTGCGGCCCACTCTTCGATCCGCTCGCGTGGGTCCCAGTCGCCGAGCTGACTGACGTGCTCTTTCAGCGCCGCGATCTTGTCTTCGATCGTCTCGCTGATGTCCACCCACGCGTTCGGCTCGTCGTTGCCATACACGTACACGCGTTTCACGCGGTGGGGCTGGCCCACCTCGGGCCACAACAGCGGCATCGCCGCCGCCGGTGCCACCGCGTCGAGCGCGGCCTCGCCCGCTGCCCTGTGATCCGGATGGTTGATATACCGGTCGCCCGAAAAAAACCGCGTCGGGTCACTCGTCAGCACCACTTCGGGCTTGTGCTGCCGGATCAACCCCACCAGGTCGCGGCGCAGCGCGAGGCTCGGCTCCAGCCGCCCGTCGTCGTACCCCAGAAAAATCAGATCCTCCACGCCCAGCCGCTTGCACGCTGCGCGCTGCTCGGCGCGCCGGATCTCTGCCAGCCGCGGCGCCGTCATCCCCGGCTCGTGCGAGCCAGCGTTGCCATCAGTGCACAGCACGTAGGTCACCTTGCAGCCCGCTTTCGTCCACGCCGCGATCGTGCCCGCCATCGTAAACTCGGCGTCGTCCGGGTGTGCCACGATCACCATTGCCGACGCCGGTACCGGTATCCCGTTCTCGTCCATCTCTTCTCCTCGCTGTCTGTAGTTCCCTTCTATTCTACACCATGCCTACTTTGTGTCAAGTCGTCGTAGATTGGTAGATTCGTAGACACGCGCCGGGTCTACCAATCTACCAATCTACCAATTCACCACCTCTCAATTGACAGCCCTGCCCAAACCCGCTATACTACCCGGCGCAAGGCACTCTTGCACACGACTATGCGACTAAAGCATCTGGAGCTTCAGGGCTACAAATCGTTCGCCAGCCGCACCGAGTTTGCCTTCGACGGTGGCATCACCGCCATCGTCGGGCCAAACGGCAGCGGCAAGAGCAACGTCGCCGACGCCATCCGCTGGGTGCTCGGCGAGCAGAGCTACCGCACGCTGCGTGGCAAGCGCACCGAGGACATGATCTTTGCCGGCAGCAGCACCCGCGCGCGTGTCGGCATGGCCTCTGCCTGCCTGATCTTTGACAACGCCGACGGCTGGCTGCCGATCGACTTCCGCGAGGTGAGCATCACCCGTCGCGCCTACCGCTCTGGCGAGAACGAGTACCTGCTCAACGGCAGCCGGGTCCGCCTGCGTGACATCTCGGACCTGTTGGCCCGGTCGGGACTCGCCCGCCGCACCTACACCGTCGTCGGCCAGGGCCTGGTCGATGCCGTGCTCAGCCTGCGTGCCGAGGACCGCCGCGAGCTCTTTGAAGAGGCGGCGGGCATCACCCTCTACCAGGCCAAGCGCGCCGAGGCGCTCGACCGCCTCGACGAGACGCGCGTCAACCTCGTTCGCATCAACGACATCGTCAACGAGATTGCGCCCCGGGTGCGCCGGCTCGAGCGCGAGGCCGAGCGTGCCGAGCGCCATGCCCTCCTCACTCGCCAGTTGGAGGGGCTGCTGCGCACCTGGTACGGCTACCGCTGGCGCCAGGAGCAGGTCAACCTGCAGCGCACGCGCGACTCGCTGGCGCGGCGTGAGGAGGCGGTCGACCGCCGGCGCCAGGCGCTCGACCACCTCGATGAGCGGGCTATGGACCTGCGCAGCCAGCAGGCCGGCCAGCGTAAGCAGTTGGGCGAGTGGCACAAGGAAAGCGGCGCGCTCCACCGGCGCATGGAGGCCGTGCAGCGCGACCTCGCCGTGTGGCACGAGCGCGAGCGGCTGTTGGCCCGCCAGTCGGACGAGCTGGAGGCCGAGCTCGCCGGGCTCGACGCGCGCGCCGGCGCCGCCCTTGACCGTGTGGCATCCGCCAGGCAGGAGGTGGCCGATGCCCAGGCGGCGCTCGCCGGCTGCCAGGCCGTCGTCGAGGCAGCGCAGATCGCCCTCGACGCGCACGACGCCGAGCAGGCGGCCGAGTCGCGCGCCGTCGCTTCCGCGCGTGCCCGCGTGGCCGACTTGGCCGCCGAGGCGACGGGCCACCGCTCCCGGCTTGCCCAGCTCCGCGAGCAGCGCGCCGCGCAGGTCGAGGCGCATGCCGCCCACGAGACGGCCATCGGCGAGCAGCAGGCCCAGGTCAGCGCCCTCCAGGCGGCCGTACGCCAGGCCGCCGGTCACCGCGACGAGGTAGAAGTCGAGGTCGAAGCGCTTGACGTCGAGGCTGCTTCGCGCCATTCTGCCCAGCAGGCCATCGATGCCCGGCGCCGCGAGCTCGAGGCCACGTTGGCCGATGCGCGCCGCCAGGTCGAGGCGCTGCTCGGCCGCTATGAGCTCCTCAGCCGCCTGCGCGCCGAGGGCGAGGGCCTGCACGCCGGCGTCCGCGCCCTGCTCCGGGCTGCCGGCGCCGACCGGGCCCCGCTCGCCGGCATCGTCGGCACCGTAGCTCAGCACCTGCACGTCCCACCCGAATACGAGGTCGCCCTCGAGGTGGCGCTCGGCGGGCATCTGCAGGACGTGATCGTCGAATCGTGGCCCCACGCCGAGGCCGCCATCTCTTTTCTGCGCGAGGGCCGGCGCGGGCGCGTCACCTTTTTGCCCCTCGACACGGTGCGCCCTGTTCAGCGCCTCGAGGTACCGCGCGACCCGGGCGTGATTGGCCTCGGCGCCGACCTCGTGTCGGCCGAGGCGCGCCTCGGCAAGGTGGTCGATATGCTCCTGGGGCACACCCTCGTCGTCCACGACCTGCCTGCCGCCCGGCGCGTCTTTGACAGGCTGCGTGGTGGCTTTCAGATCGTCACCCTGTCGGGCGACGTCCTCCGCTCCAGTGGCTCTGTCACCGGTGGCGAGGCACAGGGTCAGGTGCACGGCCAGGTGTTGGCCCGTGAGCGCGAGTGGCGCGAGCTTCCACTGCGCGTCGACGAGGCGGAAAAGCGCGGGCGTGTGCTGGCCCAGCAGTGGGAGCACGCCGGCGCCGAGCTCGAAGCCGGGCGTCAGGCGCTCGCCGAGCTGGAGGCCCGCCGCCGCACTCGCCAGCAGGCCGCTTCAGAGGCCGCGCTCGCCGTGCGCGACAGGGAGCGTGAGCTTGCCGCCGCCCGCCAGCAGTTGGCCTGGCGCCAGGGTGAGCTGGAGCGCCTCGAGGCTGCCGCCCGCTCGCTTGCCGCCCGCGAGGCCGAGATCGAGGCCGAGGTCAACCGCGTGGCAGCCGCCAGGCAAGAGGCGGAGGGCAGCGTCGCCGATCTCGAGCGGCAGCTCAGCGCCCTGCGCGCCGACGACCTCTACCGCCAGCTCGGCGAGGCGCGCACGACTGCCGCCGTCGCGCGCGGCACCTGGGAGCACCGCCGTTCCGCCCTCGAGGAGCTCGAGGCGCGCCACACCCAGCTCGAGGCCGAGATTGCCGCCAAGCGGCGGCGCCTCTCCGGGCTTGCCGCCGAGCGGGCGTCGCTCGCCGAGCAGGTCCGCGCCCAGTCGGCGCTCGAGTCCGAGATCCAACAGGGGCTGTCGCACCTCTCCGCGCTCATCGAGCCCGCCGAGGTCGAGCTTCAGGGGGTCGAAGACCGGCGCGCGCAGCTTGAGGTCGAGGAGAACCGCACGCGGGCACAGCTCCGCCAGGCCGAGAGCGGCTACAGCGAGGCGATGCTCGCCCACACCCGCCAGCAGGACCGCTTGGAGCGCCTGCGCCGGCAGATCATGGACGATTTTGGCCTGGTCGAGATGGAGCCGACAGAGGGCCTGGTCGAGCAGCGCCCTCTGCCCATGGGCGACATGGTCTCCATGCTGCCCGCCGTCGAGTCGCTGCCCGAGGGCCTCGAGGACGAGGTCCACCAGATCAAGGCCCAACTGCGCCGCATGGGCGCGGTCAACCCCTCTGCGCCCGAGGAGTATGCCGAGGTGCTCGACCGCCACACCTTTCTCACCGTCCAGGCGGCCGACCTGGAAGAGGCGGCGCACAGCCTGCGCGAGGTAATCTCCGAGCTGGACGAGATGATGCGCCGCGAGTTCTTGGCGACGTTCGAGGCGGTTGCCGCGCGCTTTAGGGACAATTTCGCGCGCCTTTTTGGGGGAGGCACCGCCCGGCTCACCCTCACCGACCCCGCCGACGTCAGCCAGACCGGCGTCGAGATCGACGCGCGCCCACCCGGCAAGCGGCTGCAGTCGCTGGCGCTCCTGTCGGGCGGCGAGCGCTCGCTGACCGCGGTCGCGCTCGTCTTTTCCATCCTGCAGGTCAGCCCGCCGCCCTTTTGCATCCTCGACGAGGTCGATGCCATGCTCGACGAGGCCAACGTGCGCCGCTTTCGCGAGGCGCTCGAGGACCTGAGCCGCGACACGCAGTTCATCCTCATCACCCACAACCGCGGCACCATCGAAGCCGCCGACACCATCTATGGCGTCTCCATGGGCGAGGACAGCGTCTCCCAGGTCGTCTCCCTCCGCCTCGAAGGCGAGCGCATCGCCGCGCCCGATGGCTCTACGGTGGAAGTAAAGGCCGGCTAAAGCGAACGCCGGAACCCTCTGATCCTCTGGCGATTAACCGGTGTGTCCGAGGTGCCCTGTTCTTGACCCCACTCGCGGTCGGATATATAATGAAGGCACGAGTGGACAGAAGGTGGGAGACGTGAACAATGGATGAGGTTTCGCTTCGGGTGACAGAAGTAACACCTGATGTGGTGGAATACGTGTGCAATCAGATCGTTGAGGACATCAACCCGCGACAGGTCGTCCTGTTTGGCTCCCAGGCAACAGGAGATGCGACAGGTGAGAGTGACCTCGATCTGCTGGTCGTTCACGACGGCACGGAGACTAACCGTGCCGTGCGTCGCCGTCTTGATCGTCTCTTTCTGGATCGTCGCTTTGGCCTGGACTTGATTGTCCGCACACCACTCGAGGTTGAACGAAACCTGGCTGATTCCAACCCATTTTACACCGAGCACATTTTTGGCAAAGGAGTTGTCCTGTATGAGCGATCCGATTCCGGTTGAGACGCCATCTGAATGGCTGCGCTTCGCTCAGGAAAACCTTCTCGTCGCGGAGCGCGAGCTCGGCTATGAGGATCCGGCGTTTCACACCATCTGTTTCCTTTGTCAAAGCGCCGCCGAAAAGTTCCTGAAAGGCTATCTGATCGCCCGAGGTTGGTTGCTGCAAAAGACGCACGATATCGTTGTTCTTGTTGGCACTTGCTCCGACTATGACGAGGAATTCAAAGGGCTGCTAGAGGGCGCGGCTATCCTCAACGAATATATTGTTGCCGCGCGCTATCCGGCGGACCTGGCATTCGAAGGTATCGGGCCGGCGGAAGCGCGAGAGGCAGTCGACATCACGCGTCAGATACGCGCTCTGGTGATTGATCGGCTTGCCCAACAGCCAGAGGAGCCTAGCTGCTGATCTGCCCCTCGCCCACAAAGTCCCGCATCCCCGTATCCACATACCCGAGCGCCTCTGCGATCCGCTGCGAGGCCGTATTCCCCTCTTCCGCCATGTAGAGCGGCCGCAGCCGTTCTTCGAGCAGCGCGTTGCTGCACGCCGACACCACCGACCGCCCCCATCCGCGCCCCCTGCCGCGCGGGTGCACGTACACAAACACCTCGCTAAAGTCGGGCGACCGCCAGTTCGTGCCCGACATCGCCATCACCTGCCCCTGCGACTCGATCTCGAACCGGTAATTGCCCCTACCCGGCGACGACGCGTCGCCCGGTGGGTCCACCCGCCGCACCAGCACATTGATCACCGGCTCAAAGCGCGACGGGTCGAGGCGGTAGACGTAGGTCAGCCGTGAAGACGTGATCGTCAGCGCCCGGCGCACGGCCGACGCCATCGTCACCGGCACGATCACCTGGTAGGGGCGGTTTGGCGTCAGCATACCTCGCATCAGCTCGATCGCGGCATCCTCGCCGGGCGCGCGGAGGACGACGAGCGGGCGAAACAGGTCGGCGCCCGTCTGTGCGACCACCATGAACCCGTCGGTGCGGCCCTGGGCGTCGCGGTGGAGTCTGATCTGCGTGCGGCGGGGGTCATGCCACAGCGCATAGTAGCTGGCGAGCGCATCCGCCGGGTCCGCCGGCGACAGCAGCCGGCGGACCTCGCGGCGCTTTTCATTCAGCTCGTTCAGCTCGTTCAGGTTCAACGAGGGCTAGATCCACCTCGTCAGCGGCATACTGAGCAGCACCTTCATATAATTGGCGCGCTCGAACGCCTGCGGCTCGGCCACCGCCTTCTGGCTCAGGCTGCCCTTCATCTGCTCCACCGACTCGTACTCGTGCTCGTCCATCCACAGCCGCAGGCCGCTTACCAGGTCGCTCACCTTGCCGATCCCTTCCTGCAGCAGCACCGAGCACACGTTTGCCACGTCGGCACCCGCCATGATCGCCTTTACCACATCCTCCGGCGTGTGGATGCCGGTCGTGAGCGCCATCGACGCGTCGACGTGCCCGTACAGGATCGCTACCCAGCGCAGTGGCAGCCGCATCTCTGCCGGCCGGCTCAGGATCAGGTTCGGCGTCACCGTCAGCTCCTCGATGTCCAGGTCGGGCTGGTAGAAACGGTTAAAGAGCACCAGCGCGTCGGCGCCTTCCGCGTCGAGCATAGACGCCACATGCGGTAGGGCACTAAAGAAGGGGCTCAGCTTCATGGCAACGGGGATCGTCACCTGCTGCTTGACCTTTTTCAGGATCTTGACGTACAGGTCTTCGACGTCGTAGCTCATCAGGTTAAAGTCGGTCGGGATGAAATAGATGTTGAGCTCTACCGCGTCGGCGCCTGCCTCTTCAAAGAGGTGGGCATAGCTCACCCAACCGCCCGGCGTGATGCCGTTCAGGCTCGCGATCACAGGGATACCGACCGCCTCTTTTACCTTGCGGATGTGCTCGAGATACTCTTCCGGCGCCCGGCTGAAATCCTCCATGGGTGGAAAGTAGGTCAGCGCCTCCCGGTAAAAGTGGGTGCCCTGCTGCATATAAAAAGCCAACGCCTCCGTCTCTGACACGATCTGCTCTTCGAACAACGAGTGGAGCGTC
>DATHUZ010000820.1:0-4957 GCA_035461725.1 Anaerolineae bacterium | reverse complement strand
TGTCACGGCGAACGAGATCCACATCCCGGCCGGCCAGCCGGTCACGATCCGGTTGGCCTCGGCCGACGTGATCCACAGCTTCTGGGTGCCACGCCTGCACGGCAAGCAGGACCTGATGCCGGGCACAGTGACCGATTGGTGGATCCAGGCCGACGAGCCGGGCGTGTACGAGGGGCACTGCGCCGAGTTTTGCGGCCTGCAGCACACTCACATGCACTTTGTCGTCGTAGCGGAAGAAGTGGACGCATTCAACGCCTGGGTGCAGAGCCAGCAGCAGCCGGCGGCAGAGCCGGAGAGCGAGGAAGCAGCGCGCGGGCAGGAAATATTCATGAACTCTGCCTGCGTCGGCTGCCACACGATCCGCGGGACGCAGGCTGCCGGGACCATTGGCCCTGACCTGACCCACATGGGCAGCCGCCTGGAGATCGGCGCGGGAGCGCTGGCGAATACGCGTGGGAACATGGCGGCGTGGGTGGTCGACGCGCAGCACATCAAGCCGGGCAACGCGATGCCGGCGATGCCGATGCCGGGCGATGACCTGATGGCCCTGGTCACCTACCTCGAGACGCTCGAGTAGCAAGGAAACGATCATGACCTCTATTCCGTACGCGCAAAGTGACACAGAAGCGGCAGGCGTGCCGGCAGGCGAGCTTGACAGCGAGGTGATACGCGAGCTGGAACGCGTGTGGCGGGTACCGACAGGCCTCGCCGCGCTGACGGCGGTGAACCAGCGCGTGATCGGCAAGCGCTACCTCGTGACCGCGTTCATCTTTTTTCTGATGGCGGGCATGATGGCGCTGACCATGATCACGCAGCTCTCGCGCGCGAACGTGGGCCTGTTATCTGCCGAGGCGTACAACCAGTTCTTTACCATGCACGGCACGAGCATGATGTTCCTGTTCGCGGTACCGGTGATGGAGGCGATCGGCATCTACGTGGTGCCTCTCATGATCGGCACACGCGACATGGCCTTTCCCCGGCTGAACCAGTTCGGGTACTTTGTGTATCTGATCGGCGGGATCACGCTCTTTGCGAGCTTTGTCGCGGGGCGCGCGCCCGACGCCGGCTGGTTCGCCTACGTGCCCCTCTCCGGGCCGCAATTCTCGCCATCGGTGAACATTGACTTTTACGCCACCGCGGTCACCTTTCTCGAGGTGGCCGCGCTGACGGCGGCGATCGAGATGGTGGTCACCATTTTCAAGATGCGCGCGCCGGGGATGTCGATCAACCGCATGCCCTTGTTCGTGTGGGCCCTCCTCGTCATCTCGCTGATGATCATCTTTGCCATGCCGCCGCTTATGCTCGCCAGCCTCTTTCTGGCGATGGACCGGTTGATCGGCACCCAGTTTTTCAACGTCGACCAGGGCGGCAACATCCTGCTGTGGCAACACCTCTTCTGGTGGTTCGGGCACCCCGAGGTGTATATCATTGCCATCCCCGCTTTCGGCATGATCTCGACGATCGTGCCCACCTTCACCCGGCGGCGGGTCGCCGCCTACCTGCCGATCGCGCTGGCGCTGGTATCGATCGGCATTGTCAGCTTTGGCCTGTGGGTGCACCACATGTTCGCCGCGGGCATCTCGGTCCTCGGCTCGAGCCTGTTCGCCGCCGCCAGCATGTCGATCGCGATCCCGAGTGGCGTGCAGGTCTTTGCGTGGATTGGCACGATCTGGGATAACGTCCGGCTGGTGTGGCGCGTGCCCTTTTTCTGGGCACTGGCCGGCATCGTCCTGTTCGTGCTAGGGGGCATCACGGGCATCATGGTGGGCGCGCTGCCCTTCGACTGGCAGGTGCACGACAGCCATTTTGTGACGGCGCACTTTCACTACGTGCTGATCGGCGCGTCGGTCTTTCCGCTGTTCGGGGGGCTCTACTACTGGTTTCCAAAGATGACGGGGCGCCTGCTCGACGAGCGCCTCGGGATGTGGAGCTTTTGGCTGGCGTTCATCGGGTTCAACGTGGCATTCTTTACCCTGCACTTCCCCGGCCTGGACGGCATGCCGCGCAGGATCTATACCTACAGTGCCGAGATGGGCTGGGCGACCCCGATGACCATCACCGCGGTGGGCGCCTTTACGATGGGCCTTGGCTTTCTGCTATCCTTGATCAATGTGCCGCTGAGCGTGTGGCGCGGCAAGGAGGCGGGCGACAACCCATGGGAGGCATCGACGCTGGAGTGGAGCACCACGTCACCGCCGCCGCCCTACAACTTTGCGGTTATTCCAACGGTGTCGGGCAGGGACCCATTGTGGGAGCACGGCGTGGGCGAGGTGTCGGCTTCGCCTTACGTGTTCAACACGGGCAGGCGCGACACGCTCGGAACGACGGTCCTGGACGCATCGCCCGAACACGCGATTACGTTATCCACGCCGTCGTGGTGGCCCCTCGTGCTCGCCATCGGCGCCAGTATCATCTTTGTTGGCTCCATCTGGACGCTGTGGGCGGTGCCCGCCGGCCTCGTCGTGTGCTCCGTGGCGATCGTCGGCTGGAACTGGCCGCCAGGCCGTGGCGCAGAAAGGGAGGTCAGATGAGCAGTCGAACCGAGACCGCGGTGGCCATGAGGGCTGAAGAGGAGCTGCCCGCGCACGTGAACGACACACGTGCCGTGCTGTGGTGGGGGATCGTGTGGCTGATCGCCGTGGAGGCGACGGTGTTTATCGCCCTGATCGCCTCTTACTTTTACCTGAAATTCTATGCACCCGAGTGGCCGATGGGTGGGATCGAGAGGCCTGACCTGTTGATGCCGTCGATCGCCACGGCGGCGCTGCTGGTGAGCGCCGTGCCGGTCTACTGGGCCGGGAAGGGTATCCAACAGGGGAACCAGAGCCGGCTGATCATCGGACTGGCGATCGGCCTCGCCCTGATGACCGTGGTGGTCGTCATCAAGTATTTCGAGTTTGCGGGCAAGGGCTACTCGTGGGAGACGAATGCGTACGGATCGGTCTTCTGGGTACTGCTCGGCTACCACACAGCTCACGTCCTGCTGACCATCCTCTGGACCGTCATCCTGCTCATCGCCGCGTTCATGGGGTACTTTGACGAGAATCGCAACCTGGGAGTGAGGGTGAAGGCGCTCTACTGGTATTTTGTCTCTATTATATGGCTTCCTATCTTTTTCACGCTCTATCTATCCCCATACGTGTTGTGAGAGGAGATCTTGTGTCACGAACAGAAGCATCACGTGCTCCGGCGAATGGCTTTCAGCTCTGGTTCGGCCTGATCGCTCCGCCAGCGGCGTGGTTTATCCACCTCAGCCTGGCCTACATCCTGGTGCCCCTCACGTGCCGGATCGCCGGCCGCGGCTGGCTGTACGTCATCTCGGCAGCCCTGGCGGGAGTGACCGTGGCGGCCGGCGTGGTGGCGTGGAGAAAATGGCGCGAGCTGGGAGATGGAGACAAGAGGGCGATGATCACCGACATGGAAGGAGATAGGGAAGGGTTCATGATCTATGGCGGTGTGCTAGCCAGCGCCCTATTCCTCTTTGCGATCGTATTGACGACGATCCCGATCCTCTTTGTGAACCCGTGCGTGCCGATGGAAGGAATTTGAGACATGCGCCACCGTGACTGGTCGTTTCAGCCTCACGTTCTCCGCCGAGCCGGCATCATCGCGATCGTCCTCTGCCTCGCCCTGCTTGGAGCGTGCCGCGACGCGGTCGATGAATCGCAGAGGGAGATCGTGGTCGATGGCGACCCGCACCAGGGAGAAGCTGCCATCCGGCGATATGGGTGTCCCGCGTGCCATACGATCCCGGGGGTAGCAGGGGCCGATGGTGTCGTGGGCCCCCCCCTCTCTTTCTGGGCCGATCGTGTGTACATCGCAGGTCTGTTGGAAAACAGCGCCGATAACCTGACGCACTTTATCCGGAACCCGCAGGAAGTAGTGCCAGGCGGGGCGATGCCCGACATGGGGGTGACAGAGGAGGACGCGCGCCACATCGCCGCCTACCTCTACACCCTGCGCCGGGCGCCGCTGATCAACTTTGGGGGTCCCGAAGTGGCACGCCAGCGCGACCCGCTGGGCAGGCCGGCGCCAGGCGGCGAGGCAGCGCAAACAACGACACAGGCGGGTGCCGAGGCGGACGACACGGAGGAAGGGACGGCGGCCGCGCAAGCGAGCCCTGTGCCCGAGGAGACGAGGCAGGCACTGGTGGAAGAGGGCGAAGGGCTGTACGGGCAGCAGTGCGCCGAGTGCCACCAGTCGGATGGGCAGGGCACCCCGGGCACCTTCCCGCCCCTGGCGGGTAACCCCGATCTGGCGCAGACCGAGTTCGTCATCGCGGTGGTCATCCACGGCCTCGACAACGTCCCGATCGAGGTCGCAGGCACCACCTATCAGGGCGTGATGCCGGCCTTTGGCGAGCAGCTTTCAGACGTCGAGATCGCAGCCATCCTGAGTTACGTGCGGACGAGCTGGGACAACGAGTGGGGGGCGGTGGCGCCTGAAGCGGTGGCGGAGGTGCGCGACAGCGGGGTGATGCCCGAGGAGCTGCTGGAAGGCGCCGAGGAGTAGGCGGCGAAAGAGTGCAGCGCATGGGAGGTGAGGCGCGTGGAATGGCTGTGGGACGTCGATTGGCTTACCATGCTCGTGCCGAGCGTGTCGCCCATCGAGATCGCGCTGCGCGGCAGCGCGGTTTACCTCGCGCTGTTCGTCGTGCTGCGCCTGGTGCTGCGGCGCGAGCTGGGCAGGATGAACGTCGCCGACCTCTTGCTGATCGTGTTGATCGCCGACGCGGCGCACAACGCCATGTCGGCCGAGTACAGGTCGATCACGGACGGGTTTATCCTCGTCGGCACAATCCTCGGATGGAACTATCTGCTCGACTGGCTTGCCTTCCGCTACCCGTTTTTCGCCAGGTTCGTCCATCCGCCGAAGGTCGAGCTGGTGCGTGAAGGCCGGATCATCCGGCGCAGCCTGGCGAAGGAAAAGATCACCGAGGGCGAGCTGATGAGCGCCA
>DATHUZ010000819.1:0-2581 GCA_035461725.1 Anaerolineae bacterium | reverse complement strand
GGACGAGCCATTGAGGATCGCCACCCATACAAAGATCAGGTATGCGCTGCCGAAAGCAGATGCCATCAACACCGGCCCCCACCTCGGCACACCGGCGACGGAATGGCGCCCGACGAGCCAGCCGGCCCCCGCGACCGTGGTCAACAGCAAGAGAGCCCCATACCATCGCTCGCCGATCGGGACCGTTAGCCAGCCGAACCATGCCCAGAAGCTGTCGTGGGTCATCAGTAACGCATCCCATACAGACAGTCCCCGGCGATCGACGAGCAGCAACTGGTCGTCGGCAAGCGATCCCATCGCCCGGCCTACGTACAGGCCGATCGGCGACTGGAGCCAGACAACCACGGTCATCACCAATACGAGCGCCGCGAGGAGCGCGTATAGAGCCCGCCGGTACCGCCATTCCCTGCGTGGTTGCCGCCACCCCCACCAGGCTATGAGTGCCACGTTCAGTGGCACCAAAAAGCCTGCCGTCGTCTTGCTCCAGATGGCTGCCGCCGTGCCACCCACAATCGCAAGAAGTGCCCAGAGGCTGAACCCACGTTGAAAGACATAGACCCAGCCGTAGAGAACCAACGTCGCCATCAGCTCGGCGAATGGCCCGTCGCCCGCAGCGCTGTTGATAAAGGTGTGTTGTGGGAGAAAGACAATCACCGCGGTCATCAGCGCCGCTACGTCGGGGCGATCGGGCACCAACCTGGCGAAAATGCGGAACGCGAGCCACACGATCGCCACGTTGATCAAGATCGACGACAGGCGCACAAGATAGAGTTGGACAGTGATATCCTGAAAGCGAGCCGCAAGCAAAAGGAGCGTGGGCCACACGTAGGAAAGTGAAAACCGGCCGGCGACGACGGGCCTGGAGCGCTGGACAGCGTTCCAGGCAGGCAGCTTTTCCAGGCTGTCAGGCATCGTATCGGACAGCGAATAGCCGGTGAGCTCTCCATAGCGCCATTCGTACAGCGAGGCGATCAATTCTCTGTCGAGTTCGGGGTCAGGCTGGATACTGCCCAGGGTAGGGGAGTGCGCGATCAGCCACACGTACTCAAAGTGTCCGGGCTCGTCAGGTGCCTGCCACGGTGGCGTGATCGCGGCATAGACCAGTCCCCGCGCGAGGGTCACCGCCACGAGCAGGCCGAGCCAGCGAACCCGGCGCGCTCTCTTGGTCTCCTGCACGCTATGTTCCAGCGTCATCCTCACCCTGAAGATAGCGTGGCACGTATTCTGGAACAATCTCCCGCATCTTGGTACGGATGTGCTCAACGTCTCCGTAAGAGACGATCTGCTCCAGCTCACCTACGTGTGACAGAAGGCGACCGTGGTCGAGGCCGTTGTTGCTCTGGGCGACGAGGATCTTGGGATGGCGGGTCGCACTCGGCTCTTCGTCATTACCAAAGAGCTGCTCCTGCAGCTTTTCGCCCGGGCGCAGCCCGGTGAAGACAATGTCTACGTCGCGGCCCGGCTCTAACCCCGACAGCCGGATCAGCTCGGCTGCCAGCTCGACGATCGCCACCGGCTCGCCCATATCGAGAACGAGGATCTCTCCCCCCTGGCCCACGGCGGCCGCCTCGATGATGAGCTGCACCGCCTCTGGGATCGTCATAAAGTAGCGTTCCATGGCCGGGTGAGTGACGGTCACCGGCCCTCGCATAGCGATCTGGCGCTGAAAGAGGGGAACGACGCTGCCCCGACTGCCGAGCACGTTGCCAAAGCGGACGACGACGAACGACCGCCCGGTGCGCTGCGCACAGTCGCGCACCAGCAGCTCGGCCACGCGCTTGGTCGCCCCCATCACGTTTACCGGATTGACCGCCTTGTCGCTCGACACGAGCACAAAGCGTGCAACACCGTGCGCTTCGGCAGCCCGCAGTACACTCCACGTGCCGAGGACATTGTTGTGCACGGCCTCGGCGACGTTCATTTCCATGAGAGGCACGTGCTTGTGGGCTGCCGCGTGAAAAATCACCTCGGGCCGGTAGTGGGCGAGGATATGGTCGATGCGGCATTGGTTGCACACGTCGGCGATGATCGGTTCGGCGTCGAGGTGCGGAAAGCGCTCGCCCAGCTCCATGCGGATGCGATGGATGCTGTCCTCGCCATGGCCGAGCAGGAGGAGCTTTTTGGGGCGATAGCTCGCAAGCTGGCGACACAACTCGCTGCCGATCGAGCCGCCTGCCCCGGTTACAAGTACCACGGTGCCCGAAATGAGAGCCTCACCGTTTTTACCATCCAGCTTGACGGGCGTCCGCCGGAGCAGGTCCTCGATCCGCACCTCGCGCACCTGTTTCACGCTCACCTGGCCTGAGATCAGCTCATAGATGCCCGGGATCGTCTTGTACACGACCCCCGCGCGCTGGCACAGATTCACCACGTCACGGATTATCCGCCCCGATGCGGTCGGCATGGCGATCAGCACTTCGTCGATCTGTTCTTTCTTGACCAACCTCGGGATGTCGTCACGTGAACCCTGCACCTGCACTCCGTGGATCGTCATCCCGACCTTGGCCGAGTTGTCGTCGAGCAGGCCGACAGGCACATAGCCGAGGCCCGGGTTGGCCTGCATCTCGCGCACGATCATGGC
>DATHUZ010000818.1:0-9948 GCA_035461725.1 Anaerolineae bacterium | reverse complement strand
GTGATAAAGTGTGCCTGATCGTACGTCGGCATCAGCACGGATACAATGGGTTTCACGTTGATCTCTCCTTGTCACGAGTGATCGTGTCAGAGGAGGGGCGTGTCGGAGGCGACTGTAGTCGATGCCGGTTCATTCCGGGATTGCAGCCGTGGGTACGGCTCGGGCCATCCTCATCACTCCCTCATGGCACAAAAACACCGGCGGGCGAAATGCCCGCCGGTGGGCTGTCACGGGGCGACCCGTCCGCAGCGCAACGTGCGCCAGGAAAACCGACTTTTTTATTATAGTACACTAGCAGCGGAAGGCAAATCGTGGGGTGGAAGGATCCGGCATCGCGCCCCGTGCACCACCACCCCCCGATCGCCTCGCCTCACGGCGTAAGAACTACCTTGATACACCCATCCTTCTTGTGCTTAAAGATGTCGTAAGCCAGGGGGCCGTCCTCCAGGCTCATGCGGTGGGTGACGATGAAGGAAGGGTCAACCTGGTCCTCCTCGACGCGCTCGAGCAGCGGCCGCAGATACTTGTGGACGTGCGTCTGGCCCATTTTGAAGGTGAGCCCCTTGTTGAACGCCGCCGGCATAACCGCCCACCAGGTGTGAGTAGCCATAGATCCCGGACGGGCTGTAGCCGAACACCTTCTCGGCGAGCCACGCCTTGGGATTGGAGTTGTCACACAGCGACCACATCTCGTGCTGGCAAAAGTAGCACTGCCCGCACGAGATGGGAAAGGGCACCACCACCCGATCTCCGATCTGCAGATTCTCTACCTCGCCGCCGACATCGACGACCCGGCCCATGAACTCGTGGCCCAGAATGTCGCCGGGAAGCATCGACGGGATGTAGCCATCGTACAGGTGCAGGTCGGAACCGCAGATGGCGGTCGACGTCACCTCCACGATGACGTCGCGTGGGTTGAGGATCTCGGGATCGGGCACGGTCTCGACCCGTACATCCTCTACTCCGCGCCAGCAGAGTGCCCTCATTGCTGCGTGACTTCTCTGAAGCGCTCGGCGATGTCGCTCCGGCCCGACGTTTGTCCTTCGACGATCGACACCTCGCCGGTTTCGAGGAGCTGCTTCAGGTGGCGTAGGTCCTCGTCTACCTGCTCGGCCGTCACCCAGTTGAGCAGCTTGGCCAGGGCGGCACCCGCCACCCCGCCCGGCGGGCTGTAGTTGAGGTTCACCCGAACCTCGGTCCCACGCCCACCCGGCGCTTCCGCAAAGTGCACCGAGCCCCACGTCTCGATCTGAGAATGACGCACCGACCGCCAGGTGATATGCTCGTTCTTCCGGTCGTCGGTGATCTCGGCATCCCACTCGAGCGGAATTCCAAGCAGTGGGGTCGCGACCCAGCGAGATCTCGTCTCGCCCATGCGGTGCACCGATTCGACGTGCTGCATAAAGTCGAGGTTTTCGACGTCTCGCCAGAAATTGTACACTTCCGACGGCGGCACGTTGATCGTGATCGACCGGTCGATGCTGACGGACCTCTGGCCCGTGCGCCGTACCATGTTCATCACCTGGCCGATCGGGTTACCTCCGGTGAGAGCACGGTACGCCATATAGCCGCCACCGGCGGCCGCGGCCAACAGGCGCGGCGTGCGCCGAAAGAGGCCCAGCGCGAGGAGCGTACCACCACCAACGATCGCCCACCGGCGCATCCGGTCGCGCTCACTCGAGCCGGACGGCCACTCCAGGTTCATTTCCTGGCCAAGAATTTCTCGATTCGACATGTTCCCTCCTGATTGGTGCACCACATAGCCCCGTCCCGGGTTTGGGGAAAGACGGGCTCGTGTGGTGCTTCTATTTGTCTACAGCGGATCATAAAGCAATTGTAGGTACAGTAACACAGAAGGGTCCACCTGTCCATATACCAGGATACAGAACAAGGATACATTTTGAGGTACAAAAAACGCCCACGGGCGGAGAAAGGTTAACTTTTCCAACCAAACTCAACACAATTTGCAACGAACACCGACGGATTCTTTTGTCAGGTTATTGTATAATTCAATCTGATCAAGGGGCTCGCCGTACCCAGCCGCCGTTGCGAGCTGCCGAAAGAAAGGTCGATGCAATGAGTACCGAGCCTCATTCTCGAGGTGTGGTGATTCGTTCGATGCGCGCGCTGCGCGGTCCGAACGTGTACGCCTACATGCCCGTGATTCACGTCGTGCTCGAAGTGGGCCCATACGAGGTGTGTGGCAGCGACAATTTTCCCGGGTTTGTCGAGCGCCTTACCGCCTGGCTGCCGGGCCTGAGCGAGCACAAGTGCTCGGTGGGCAAGCCGGGTGGCTTTATCGAGCGCCTGCACCGCGGCACCTACCTGGGCCACATCGCCGAGCACGTCGTGCTCGAGCTGCAGGACCTGATCGGATTTCCGCGTGCGTTCGGACGCACGCGGGGCACCGGAGAGCCGGGCGTCTATGACGTCGTGTTCGCATACCGGGAGGAAGAACCGGCGCGCGCCGCGTTTGACGTCGCCCTGCGCCTGACATTGGCCGCGATGCACGATGAGCCGATCGACGCCGAGGGCGAGATCGAGCGCTTGATGAGCATTGCCGACGAATACCGCCTGGGGCCGAGCACGCAGGCAATTGTAGACGCGGCCAGGGCCAGGCATATTCCCACGATGCGCCTGACCCCCAGGACGAGCCTCGTGCAGCTCGGGTATGGCGTGCACCAGAAGCGGATCCGGGCCGCCGAGACGTCGTCGACGAGCTCGATCGCCGTCGACATCTGCCAGGACAAGCCCCTCACCAACCGCATGCTGCGCATGGTTGGCGTGCCAAGTCCCGAGGGGCGCGTGGTGGGATCGGCGGACGAGGCATGGCAGGCCGCCCAGGACGTAGGTGTGCCGGTGGTGGTGAAACCGGCGAACGGAAATCAGGGCAAAGGGGTGTCGGTGGGGCTGAGCGACGAGCCGGCCGTAAAGGCTGCGTACGAAGGGGCGCGCCAGTTTAGCGGCGAGGTGATGGTAGAGCGCTTTATCGAGGGACAGGACTACCGGATGTTGGTGGTTGGTGGGCGGCTGGTGGCCGCGGCGCGGCGCGACCCGCCCGCGGTCGTGGGCGACGGTGAGCAGAGCGTCCGGGCGCTGATCGAGGCACTCAACCAGGACCCGAGACGGAGGCCCGGGCACGCCAGCGCGCTGAGCCGGGTGCAAGTCAACGCGGAGGTCGAGCTAACGCTCCAGCAGGCGGGGCTGACGCTCGACTCGGTGCCCGAGGCTGACAGGCGAGTGCTGCTCCGCACGAATTCGAACCTGTCCACCGGCGGGACGGCGGTGGACGTGACGGAAAAAGTACACCCGGAGAACGTGCAGGTCGCCGAGCTGGCGGCCCAGATCCTGGCGCTCGACATCGCGGGCGTGGACGTCGTGGTTCGCGACATCGGCGAGCCGATCGAGGCGCAGGGGGGTGCGATCGTGGAAGTGAACGCCGCGCCGGGCCTGCGCATGCACATCTACCCGGCTCAGGGCCAGAGCCGCGACGTGGGCCGGCCAATCGTCGAAACGCTCTATCCCGACGGTGCACCGTCGCGCATCCCGATCCTCGCCATCACCGGCACGAACGGCAAGACGACGGTGACGCGCCTGATCGCGCACATGTACCGCACGGCGCACAAAAAGGTGGGCATGACCTGCACCGACGGCACCTACCTCGGCGAAAACCGGATTTTGAAGGGCGACAGCGCGGGGCCCAAGAGTGCGCGGGCGGTGTTGCTCCACCCGCGGGTGGAGGTGGCAGTCCTCGAGACAGCGCGCGGCGGCATCCTGCGCGAAGGGCTGGCGTTCGACACGTGCAAGGTCGCCGTGGTGACCAACATCGCCGCCGATCACCTGGGGCTGCGAGGGGTCGAAACCCTTAAAGATCTGGCGCGGGTGAAGGAAGTGCTGGTCGAGGCTGTGATGGAGGATGGGGCTGCCGTGCTAAACGCGGAGGATCCGCTGGTGGCCGAAATGGCCGCGAGCTGTTACGGGGAGGTGGTCTATTTTAGCTCAGAACCGGACCACCCCGTGATCCGTGCCCACCTCGAAAGCGACGGGAGGGCCGTGCTCCTTGAGGCAGGGGCGATTGTCCTTGCCACCGGTGCCGACCGCGTGCCGCTGATCGAGCTGGAACGTGTGCCTTTCTTACTCGACGGGCAGGTGCAGTTTCAGGTGATGAACGCACTTGCCGCCACCGCCGCCGCCTGGGCCGAAGGGTTGAACCCGGCATTCATCACCCGGGCGCTGACCACGTTTACGACAGACACAAGCAATGTGCCAGGCCGGTTCAACGTCCTCGAGACAGATCATGCCCAGGTTATCGTCGACTATGGGCACAATGCGGCGGCCCTACAAGCGCTGGCCGAGGCCGCCGAGGCGCTGGGCCCTCGACATAC
This sequence comes from Anaerolineae bacterium, assembly GCA_035461725.1. GTDB lineage: Bacteria > Chloroflexota > Anaerolineae > JAAYZQ01 > JAAYZQ01 > JAFGIA01. The sequence goes on along the minus strand of DATHUZ010000818.1, from coordinate 5,563 downwards.
GACCATCGTGTTTACGCTGCCGGGCGACCGGCGCGATGAGGATCTGGTCGCGAGCGTGGAGGCGCTCGGGTCGGTGGCGCAGCACTATGTGCTGTACGACTCGGAGGATCTGCGAGAGCGGGCGCCCGGCGAGGTGCCGGCTTTGATCCGGCAGGCTCTGCCGGAAGGCATTTCTTCCGAGTTGGCGGTGAGCCGGGCCGACGCGATCCCCCTCGGTTGGCAGCGCGTGCCGCCCGGAGGGCGACTGATCGTGATTGCCGACGACGACGTAGAAGACACGATCGAGCAGGTGCGCAACTTGCTCGAGAGGGACGAGGACGGCGACGCGTGCAACGTATTCTTTGTCGACAGGGCAGGGATGGTCACCAAGCGCGAGACCGCTTACGCCGGATGATCAGACACGGGCTCCCTGTATCACATCTTCTGTCAACAGTCAATGGCCACAAGGGCGCCAGCGATGACAGGTGGATGAGACACGGGTGTACCCGGAGGGGCGGGCCCTCCGGGTGTCTCGCTGCGCGTCAGGTGAGCAAGAAGGGCATCATCGGGGCCCATTCGTCCTTCCAGGCGATCGGCACAAGCTGCTGCGTGAGCTCGGGTGGCATCACGCCACGATAAAAGGCGCGGTCGTCTCCCTCCACACTGTAGAGCAAAAAGGGCACGCTCACGGGTGCGGCTGGGCATGCGTCTCCTCTCTCTTCTTGTTCGAGATTCGACCAGTCGTGAGCGGGGCAAACGGCGTCCGCAGTGAGCGCCAGCCACTTGAAGCATAGCACGGAAGCGTGGGGCCGTCACGTGCTGAAGGTTCAAGTTTGGCCCTCGAACGCAGCCGACCAACTATCACAACCAGGCAGCCGGATGGGGGATGTTGCTGCTTCCGAAAAAGGAACCGGGTTGACACGAGCGGCGTCATAGGGTAAGATAGGCCAAACGTTATGGAGGCGTAGATCGGGCACGAGCGTTCTCGCTCATCGGTCCGGCGCGCCATCAAACCAAAGCTGAAAGGAACTAGAAGGAGTCGATGATGATTCCAAGGTCTGAATACCCCCGTCCGCAGTTCGCTCGCGAGGAGTGGTTGTGCCTCAACGGCGAGTGGGAGTTTGAAATAGACGCCAGTGACAGCGGTCTGCAGCGCGGCACCGTAGAGCGCCCGCTGCGCAACCGCATCCTCGTGCCCTTCAGCCCCGAATCGCCCCTGTCCGGCATCGGCAACCTCGACTTTATGCCCGCCGTCTGGTACCGGCGCACGGTCCGGATCCCCGAGTCGTGGGCGGGCCAGAGGATTCTTTTGCACTTTCAGGCCGTCGACTATGACACCACCGTGTGGGTGAACGGCGTGGAGGTGGGCCGCCATCGGGGCGGTTATACCCCGTTCGCGTGCGATCTCGACGGCCTGGCGCAGGGCGGTGATACGGTTACGATCGTCGTCCGCGCCCGCGACGACGCACGCATGGGCCAACCTCGCGGCAAGCAGTCGCGCCGCTACGAAAACTGGGGCTGCGTCTACACCAGGACGACGGGCATCTGGCAGACAGTATGGCTGGAGCCGGTGCCGGCGGTTGCCCTCGGGCGCCCACGCCTCACGCCCGACCTGGCGCGCGGGCTGATCCGGTTGGAGCAGCCGATCGACGGCAGCCCGGCGGGCCTGGGGCTGCGCGCCACGCTGTCTGATGACGCGGGTGCGGTGTGCACGGTCGAGGCACCGGCCGGAGGAACGATGGCCCGCCTCGATCTACCCATCCCGGTGGAACGGCGCCGGACCTGGTCGCCCGCCGACCCGCACCTGTACGACGTCGAGATCGAGCTGCTCGACCCGAGCGGCGCGGCGCTCGACCGGGTGCAAAGCTATGCCGGGCTCCGCAGCGTCGGGTTCGACGGCAAGGCGTTCTTGCTGAACGGAGAGGTGCTCTTTCAGCGCCTGGTGCTCGACCAGGGCTACTACCCCGACGGCATCCTCACCGCGCCCGACGACGAGAGCCTGGTGCGCGACATCGAGCTGGCGCTGGCTGCCGGGTTCAACGGCGCCCGCCTGCACGAAAAGGTGTTCGAGGAGCGCTTTCTCTACCACGCCGACCGGCTCGGCTACCTGGTGTGGGGCGAGTTTCCCGACTGGGGCACCGACTGCACCGGTCCAGAGGAGGATCGCATTCGCCCGGGCACGACCTACGTGAGCCAGTGGTTGGAGGTGCTGGCGCGCGACTATTCCCACCCGAGCATCGTCGGCTGGTGCCCGCTCAACGAGACGTCACAGCCGATGGGCGACCACTTTAGCGTGCTCGACGACGTGACGCGGGCCATGTTCCTGGCGACCAAGGCGGTGGATTCGACGCGGCCCGTGCTCGACGCCTCCGGTTATTCCCACCGCGTGCCCGAGACCGACGTGTACGACTGCCACGATTATGAGCAGGATCCGATCGCATTCGCGGCGCACCACGCAGGGCTGGCGCACGGCGAGGCATTTGTCAACAGCGACCCGCTGCGGCCGGATCGAACCTGGTCGGTGCCCTACCGCGGGCAGCCCTTCTTTGTGAGCGAGTTCGGCGGCATCCGCTGGAACGCAGAGGGCCGGGAGGACGACGAGGCGTGGGGCTATGGCGAGGACCCGCAGAGTCTCGACGAGTTCTATGCGCGCTTCCACGGCCTCTGCTCCGCGCTGCTGGACAACCCGTACATATTCGGCTACTGCTACACCCAACTGACCGACGTCTTTCAGGAACAGAACGGCGTGTACACGTTCGATCGCAAGAGCAAATTCGCCCTGGCCCGGCTGAGCGCCGTGCAGGCGCGGCCGGCGGCGATCGAGCTGCAGTGGGCCCAAGGCGCGCGCTTCCCGCGTGTCGAAAGCCCCGAGATGGTCGGCGGCTGGCAGCGCCTCGACTATCAGCGTGAGCTACGCGAAGAGGAGCAGGTGACGTCCTAGGTGGGCACATTGGGGATTGGGGATTGGTAGGTTGGGCAGCCCAATCTACCAATCCACCAATCTACCTTGACGCGCGCAGGAGGCTGTGTTATACTGGCTCCAGCAACTGAATACGCACCGATCGTGGTACCCCGTTGCCCGGATGCGCGGGGTCTAAGGGGGGAAGCCGGTGGGGCGTGCACCCACGCCGAGTCCGGCACTGTCCCGCAACTGTAAGGCCAGGCGCCGTTTGGCGCCCCAAGTCAGGACGCCCGCCCCGATCGCGCTCGACGAACCTTCGCGGAAAGGGGGTAGGCGCATGGTAAAACAACCATGAACCACCCCTTGCCGAACAGGCAAGGGGTTTTCGCTGAAAAGGCACCCTGACCGATAGGTCAGGGCTTTTCTATGCCGTAGGGGCGCAGCACCGCTGCGCCCCATGAGAAGATGAGGATCAACCAGTTGTTCAAGGAGGAAGGAAATGAGAAATCGGACACTTTTCGTCGTGGCCCTCACGCTGGCCCTCGCGCTCGTTGGCGCGCTGCCCGTGCTCGCAGCGGTGGATATGGACGCGGCGCTCGACTACCTGGGTACCCAGCAGAACGCGGATGGTGGCTTTGGCAGCGGCTTTAGCCCCGACAGCACCGTCAGCTCCACCGCCGACGCGCTGCACGCTATAATCGCCGCGGGCGGCGACCCGGCCGGGTTCGCACCGGGCGGCGCCACGACACTGGCCTATCTCGCGGACCATGCCGCGGCTGTCGACAATGCCGGCGACTTGTCCAAGCTGATCCTGGCCCTGGTGGCCGCGGGCGAGAACCCACGCACGTTTGGTGGGGTCGATTCTGTGCAGCGGCTGGAAGGCATGGTCGACGACAGCGGCAAGATCGGGACGGCGAACGACACGTTCTTCAGCCACGTGATGGCGGTCCTGGCGCTGGCGAGCGTCCAGCGCCAGCTTCCCGACGGGGCCGTGGCGCTCCTCGAGGACGCGCAGCAGGAGAATGGCGCGTGGGCGTGGGACGGGACCGACGCGACTGCCGCCGACACAAACACCACGGCGTTCGCCGTGCAGGCGCTGATCGCGGCCGGAGAGCCGGCGAGCGGTGAGGCGGTGAGCGCGGCGCTCGACTACTATGCCTCGATCCAGAACGTCGACGGTGGGTGGCCCTACCAGAACCCCTCGCAGTTTGGCACCGACACCGACGCCAACTCGACGGCGGTGACGATCCAGGCGCTGATCGCGGCAGGCGAGGACCCGGCTGGCGCGGCGTGGACCACGGACGAAGGCGGCACGCCTGTAGCAATGCTCGAGTCGCTGCAAAACGCCAGCGGCGCATTCGGGTGGCAGGTCGCCGTGCCGAGTGACAACCTGCTGGCGACGGTGCAGGCGCTGCCGGCTCTGGCAGGCCAAGTCTTCCCGATGGCGACGATGAGCGTGGGCGAACCGGCACCGCAGGCGGCAGCCGCACCGGGGGCGGCGCCCGAGACGGTACCCGAAACGGGGGCGGCCGTGATGAACCCGGGCTTGCTGTTGGCGCTTGGCGGGTTGGCGCTGGCCGCCGGCGGGGCGCTGCTGCATCGGCGCCGCTAGCAACAATCAGCAGCGGAGGCTTGAGCTTGCTCAGGGAATGGTGAAAAGAGGCAAGAGAATGGGCACTAGGGGTGTCTGGCTGGCTGCGGCTCTTTACCTGGCCGTCGTGGGGCTGCTTCCAGGCGCCGCAGTGGCGCAGCAAGAAAACCACGCCGGGCTCGTGATCCACTTCGCCGAGGGGCGCACCGAAACCTGGTGCGTCCCGTTCGAAGGCGAGACCATCTCCGGCGACGACCTGCTTGCGCGCTCGGAGCTAGAGATCCTGATCGACCCATCAAGCGGGATGGGGATCACCGTGTGCCGGATCGAGGGCTTGGGCTGCGACTATCCGGCGCAGCACTGCTTCTGCCAGTGTATGGGCGGGGAAGGCTGCGCCTACTGGAACTATTTCTACCGCGACCCTGGGGACGACACGTGGACCTATTCCGCGCTCGGCGCGCTGCTGCGCGAGGTGCCGCCGGGCGGGATGGAGGCCTGGGTGTGGGGCGATGGCAGCTTGCCGCCGGCATCGGAGTTGACGTTAGAAGCAGTATGCACACCACCGGCAGCCGCGACCGAGCCCGCTGCAGCGCAGCCGGCCGCGACCGAGGCGCCAACGGCTGCTTTCACAGAGGTGCCTCCCGCGACGGCGACGAACACGCCGGCGGCACCGGCCGGCACGGCTGCGCAGGCGGTGGTAGGAGCGAGAAACACGCCCACACTGGAGGCATCTATGGCCACGGTGCCGCCCACCGTGCTGGCCCCGGCTGAAACTGTGGTGGCCCGAACCGAGGCACAGGGCGAGAGGGGCAGCTACTGGGCCTTTGGCCTGATCGTCGCGGTCCTCATCGCCGTGGGCCTGGCCGTGCTGCTCAGGCAGCGCCGTGGGCGGCGGGCATGAGCGACTCGTTCCACACCGGCGCCTGGGTGGCCTGGCTGCTCGCGGCGGCGCTGCCGGCCTTCACGGTGCGCAACCCCCTCTACCTGGTCTTGATCCTCGGCGTGACGGGCATTGTCTATGTGGCGCTCGGGCGCAGGTCCGTGGCGGGGCAGGCCTGGGGTGGGTTTGTGCGCATCGGCCTCTTTTTCGT
>DATHUZ010000817.1:0-4491 GCA_035461725.1 Anaerolineae bacterium | reverse complement strand
CATTGTCGTCATCACTCGTTTCGTGCATGAGACAGAACAGGTGGCGTGGGAGAGCCGGCAACGGGAGGCAGCAAGGAACGCGGCGCGCAGGGTGGAGAGTTTTCTCCAGCCGGTGCGAGATTACATGGAGCTGGTGGGCGTGCTGGACGGCTCGTACCTGGCGTCGGATCCGGACGTGATGTATGACCTGCTGCACCAGAACGAGGCCCTGGCAGAGGTGGTGCGCGTCGACGAGGAAGGGGTCGTGTTCGCGAGTGCATCGCAAGGTGATACACCGGTGCTGGGGAACCTCTTTACGGTGGTGCAATCGAACTGGTTCCTGGCAGCGAGAGCAGGGCGAACGTACATGGGAGACGTTCAGATCTCGGCAACGGAGCAGCCATACGTGATCCTGGCCGCACCGGCAGCGAGCGGGGGAGTGGTCGCGGTGCGGGTGCGGATGAACGTGCTGTGGGACGTGGTGTCGCGGATCGAGTTCGGGGAGACGGGCCGGGCGTACGTGGTGGATGCCAGAGGGAACGTGATCGCGCACCCGGATCCTAACGTGGTGCTAAATGGGGTGAGCATCGCCGACCGGGATGAGATGGAGATGGCGGCAGCCGCACCGGGTGGGACGTGGAGCGGTACCTACCGGAACCTGGCGGGGCAGGAGGTGGTGGGCACGCTGCTGCCGATTGGGGGCAGCGAGTGGCTGGTCTTTACAGAGGTGGCCCGTTCAGAGGCATCGGCGATGACACGCCGGGCACTGACGCTGGCTGTGGCCCTGGGCCTGGTGTTCGCGACGGCCGTGAACTGGGTGACGATCCAGCTTTTGCAGCGCGAGATCCTGGAACCGGTGGAGAACCTGCGCGACGGAGCGCAGCGCATCCGGCAGGGGAACCTGGCCTACAGGATCGACAGCGCTCGTGAGGACGAGATCGGCCAGTTGGCGACAGCGTTCAACACGATGGCCGCCGAACTGCAGCGGCGCGAGGCGTCGCTGGAGCAGGCACGGGATCAGGCGTTGGCGGCGAGTCGTTTCAAAAGCCGGCTGCTGGCCAACGTCAGCCACGATCTACGCACTCCACTGAACGCGATCCTCGGCTTTACCGATATGCTGATGGCGGGAACCTATGGGCCGCTCGCACCAGCGCAACAGCGCGCGACAGAGCGCATCCAGGTGAACAGCAAGCGGCTGATGGCACTCATCGAGAGCCTGCTGGACCAGGCTCAGATCGAGGCGGGCAGGCTCGAACTGTATGATGAGCCGTTTGAGCCACGGCGCCTCGTGGAAGAGACCGCGGCGATTATGATGCCGCTCGCGGCCGAGAAGGGGCTGAGACTGACGACAGAGATCGATCCGGGCCTGCCGGCGTGGATCGTGGGCGATCACCAACGCCTGAACCAGTTGCTGATGAACCTCGTGGAGAATGCCGTCAAGTTTACCGAGTCGGGGAGCGTGCGGGTGTGCCTGCACAGCAACGGGGAGCGGTGGGTGATCGAGGTGTCGGACACCGGCCCCGGCATCGCGCCCGAGCTGCAGGCGACTGTCTTTGAAGCATTCGAGCAGGTGGACGCGTCGCCCGCGCGATCGCGCGATGGGGTGGGCCTGGGGCTGTCGATCGTGCGAGATCTCGCAGCGCTGATGGGTGGCAGTGTGCACCTATCAAGCCGCGTCGGAGAGGGAAGTACGTTTGCCGTGTCGCTGCCACTCGTTGTTCCGGGACAAGGGAAAGGAGCTGCGTGGGGAGAGTGGGTGTGAGCGAGCGCGTGTGGGAATGGCAGCGCGACGAGTACACGATCAGCACCGACCGATCGAGGCTCGACCTGGAGGCAGTGCATCGGTATCTGAGCGACGAGTCGTACTGGGCAGGGGGGCGCGCACGCGACGTAGTGGAGCGATCGGTGGAGAACTCGCTCTGCTTTGGAGTGTACCGTGGTGGCGAATTGGTGGCATTTGCGCGGGTGGTGACCGATTACGCGACTTTTGCGTGGCTGTGCGACGTGTTCGTGCTCGACGCGCACAGGGGCAAGGGCCTGGGCAAGTGGCTGATCGAGACGGTGGTGGGCCACCCGGAACTGCAAGGGCTCAAGAATTTTATCCTGGCGACACGCGATGCGCATGGCCTGTACGAGCGGTACGGCGGGTTCGAGCGGGTAACGCAGACGCCGAATATGATGCGCCGCTCGACGACGTGAGAGTAGGGAAGCCGAGCAGGGAGATGTGTGGGTGCCTGATGGGACGAGAAGGGATGCGCCTGGCGATCTTGTCGGACGTGCACGGGAACATGCCCGCACTCGAGGCGGTGTTGGCGGACGCGCAGGCACTGGGTGCCGGGCAGGTGATTGTCGCGGGCGACAGCACCGGCGGGAGTCATTCGCGGCAGGCGGTAGAGCGGCTGCGCGAGATGGGGGCGACGGTCATCCGGGGCAACAACGAGGACTATGTGCTGGACTATGACGAGGGGCGGGCGCCGGCCGACTGGTACGTGGCGAGCCGGTGGGCGCCTATGCGGTTCGTGTGGGAGCAGTTCGACGCGGCGGGGCTCGAGTACCTGGCGTCGCTGCCACACGAGCGGGTGGTCGCGCCGGAGGGCGTGGAGCGCGTGCGCGTGGTTCACGGATCGCCGGGAAGCACCAGGCGGCACGTCCTGCCGGGTGGGGATGAACGGGTGATGCGAGAGTTTCGACAGTCGGGCATCAACGTGGCGGGCTGCATGCCGGTGCACGAGGCGCTCGCGAGCGTAGAGGAACCGGTCCTGGTGTGCGGGCACTCGCACATTCAGTGGGTGTGGCAGGTGGACGGGCGCCTGGCGGTCAACCCGGGATCTGTCGGCGGGCCGATCAATGGTGACTGGCGCGCGCAGTACGCGGTGCTGGCATGGCAGGGCGGCGGGTGGCAGGTGGAGCTGCGCGCGGTGGCGTACGACCGGGCGGCGGCGTGGCTGGACGCGGACGAGAGCGGCTTTTTAGACGTGGGCGGCGCATTCGCACGGGCCTGCCTGCTGAATATAGAAGAGGGGCGGAACGTGCCCGGTTATCTCGTCAACCACAGCATTCGCCTGGCAGCCGAGATGGGGTACACGTGGGATGATATGCCGGAAGAGGTGTGGGCGCGCGCGGTAGACACGTTTGACTGGACGGCGTTTCCGGCAGTGCACGAGGTGCGAGGGTACTCGCAGGAGGTGCGAGGGTACTCGCGGGAGGTGGCACGATGATTCCGGCGGTTGGAGTGATGCAGCCGGCGATGGGGGAGATCAGCCCCGGGGTGAGCAAGGTGGCGGCGTTTGTGACGCGGGCCGGGGCAGGTGGTGACGAGCTGCTGCTGTTCCGCCACCCGTTCGCGGGGGTGCAGATCCCGGCCGGAACGGTGGACGACGGCGAGACGCCGGAAGAGGCGGCGCTGCGTGAGGCGGCGGAGGAGACGGGCCTGGCGGGATTGACATTGCGCGCGTACCTGGGCTACCGCGACTGGCACGTGCCCGGTGACGTGCGGCTGATCGTCGACAAGACGACAGTGTACGGGCGACCGGACACGAGCAGTTTTGACTGGGCGACGCTGCCACGCAGTGCCGCGGTGCGCGTCGAGCGGGCCGAGGGCGGCTTTACGCAGGTGGTGTACGAGGAGTGGGACAGGGAGCCCGAGCGGCAGTATGTGACGTACCGGATCGAGGGATGGGTACGCGACGAGGTACTGACGACGAGCCTACGGCGCCACTTTTTCCACCTGACTCACCCCGGCGACACACCCGAGTCGTGGCCGGTGGGGATCGATTATCACACGTTCACGCTCTTTTGGGCGCCGATAGACGACCTGCCGCGGCCGATTGGGCCGCAGGCTGCGTGGCTGGAGGTGCTGCGGGAGGTGTACCCGGGGCTACGGGTGGCATCCGCAGAGGGAGATGCCGTGCCTTGGGGGGGCAACGAGGGATGAAAATACCTGTAAGCGCGAGGATCATGCTGGCGACGAGGGGGCCGGCAGGGATGCCGGCGGTCCGATGAGGGGGGCGGGATGGAGAAACAAGAACTGATCGACAGGCTGCACGTGACGCGAGCGGCACTCGACGCGGCGGTGGCGGGGATCGACCCGGACGGCGAGATCTATGCCGGGTGGACGATCAAGCACCTGCTGGCCCACATCGCAGGCTGGGATGACGCGGTGATCGCGGCACTGCGCGCACACATGGGGGGAGAAGAGCCGGGCACGCCGGCGACAGAGGGGATCGACGCCTATAACGACCTGTCGGTGGCAACGCGCGAGTCGCTGAGCCTGGGACAGGTACGGAGCGAGTGCGATCTGTCGCGCCGGGAGCTGCTAGGGCTGCTGGCCACGATCCCGGACGAGACGTACAGAGCGCCACTCCTGTTCCCGTGGGGGGCGCGAGGGAGCGTAGAGGAGCTGGCATCAATCTTCTCGCATCACGAACAAGTGCACGCGGCTGAGGTCCAAAGCCTGGTAAGCGAGGGCAAGATCATCAAGGGGGTTTCATGACAGAGAAGGCGTTTCAGGAT
>DATHUZ010000816.1:0-10309 GCA_035461725.1 Anaerolineae bacterium | reverse complement strand
GATGGCATCGGCCGATGGGAGCTCAGTCATGGGAACCTCTCCTGGCGCACCGCTCGCTGCGCGATCACAGCACGGTATGCTGCTTCAAAACTGCGTGACATGCGCTCGTAGGTAAAGCGATCCAGCAGCCGCGCGCGGCCTGCCTCGCCCATCTCTTGCATGCGGCGCGGCGATGTCAGAAGAGCGACGATGCTATTTGCCAGAGAGATGGCATCCGCCGGCTCGACCAGGACACCTGTCACGCCATCTTCTACCACTTCCGGCACCCCCCCCGAGCGGCAGCCGATAACCGGTTTTCCATAGTTCATCGCTTCGAGATAAATCAGTCCGAACGATTCGAACAGCGACGGCGCCACAAATAGGTCACAGGTGCGATAGAGCCGCTGCAAGGTGTCATCATCCACAAGACCCTTGAATTCTACCCGGCCGGCCACCTGCCCATAGCGCCGGCGAAAGTAGGTTGGGTAGTCGAGCCCTGTCTGAGCGCGAAACCCATCGTGTTGGCTGTTGTCCGCCCCTGCCAGGACAAACCTCGCCGCCGGCACCTGCGCCAGGACACGCGGGATCGCTTCGAATAGCTCTCGCACCCCCTTGCGCTTCTCCAGCCGCCCGACATAGAGCACGGTCCGCTCTTGATCCTGTCTCTCCGAGTTAAAGGGCTGCACCAGATCGTCGTCTACCGGCACAACGCCATATGGGATCACGGTGCAGCGTTCTTCAACAGCTTGCAGACCATACACGCGGGCCGCCGTGTCGAGCGTCGCCCGAGTGTTGGGCAGCAGGTGTGCCGCACGATCGAGTAGCACGCGCTCCATCTCGCCCAGCAACCGGCTGTCGCCATCTCGCTCCCCTTGCAGTGCCGCGACCTGGCGCACTGCGGTCACGAGCCGCACCACCACCGGCAGCACATCACTCACAGCGGTCACCAGCCCGTCAAACTGCCACAGTGGTGAATCCACGACCTGGACCCCATCATTCAGGATCAGGCGCCGCACCCTCTCGTGAACGGCGTGTGAATAGTTCAGCAAGTGGTAGAGCCTGGGCCATTCGCAATACTGTCGGTACCGGTCAAGGCGATAGGCCACCTCGTGCACGTACGCGCCATCACGAAAGGCAATCCGGTCGACATCACCGCGCGTCACGACGTGAACCGTGTGACCTCGCTCAAAGAGGCCGCGCGCCATCAGGTGTGTCAGCCGGCCAACCCCGTCATAGTGATCGGGTGGATACGCGCTGCTGAGCAGGCATAAACGAAGCGGCGGATCGGCAACCGAGAGGGTTGGAGTGCTGCCGGCAACCGGGTCGACGGCAGGCTGTGGGCGGGCCTGGGCGGGGTGGAAGCGGTGGATCGGTTCAGGCACACTTTCCTCTCTGTCTGAACCCGCGCGCAGCAGCTTGCGGCGGCAAAGAAAGCCATGATAAAAGGCCGATACGCCGCTGGCGACCTCGTTAGCCCGCATCGACACACATTGGGCCAACGTCAGCTCGCCAGCACGCCACAACTCCCTACTCCATTTCCAGTGTCCGTGGAGCAGGTATATACTGCGCCGCAGGATCGCACTGCGCGGATCGCCGGCAGACAGGCCGTTCTTGATTGCCATGTAGATGGCCGCCTTGGTCTGAAACCACCACTTGACGTTGTAGGTATACGCCACCCGGTTGCGGCTCGAAGCGGGCACGTGGTAGACAACGGCTTCACGGACGGGGCAGACTTGATAGCCGGCTTTCGCCAGCCTCATCGCTACATCCGCGTCGTCAAACACCCACTCGAAAAACTCGTCAAAACCGCCGACGTCGAGCAAAGCATCGCGGCGAAACGCCATGTTGGTGCCCATCATCCGTCGCACCCACTGCCGGCCTACACCGGGGAGCGGAACCGGATCAACCCACGACGTGCACACGTCTTGCTGCTCGGCCAGTGACGACACGATGCCCAGGCGGTGCTGGATCGCCGGCTGCCGGGGGTGGACAAGATAGACCGCTCCGCCCGTGGCAGCCAGGTCAGGATCGCGAAAGAGACGGGCCAACTGCTCCAGCCAGCGGCGACACGGCACAGCGTCGTCGTCGATGAACGCCACCACGCTGCCCCGTGCAGCCAGCAGCCCCACGTTGCGCGACCGGCCGAGGTTGGCATGTCTGCAATGGAGCACGCGTACCCGCCCATCGTACTCGGCAAGAACCTGCATCGTGCCGTCGTGCGTCGGGCCGACCACGACGATCACCTCGAAAGAGAGGTATGACTGCTGCTCCAACGCGCACAGCAGCGTGCCAAGAGGTCCCGCCCGATCCGTGGTGTTGATCACGATCGAAAAAGACGGTTCCTCGCTACTCATGTTCTGCCAGCACCTGCCACAGCTCGATACGCCGTTCCAGGCGCTCGATGTCGTATGCCCGTCGCCATGCGGCCTGCTGCTCGTGCTCCTCCTGCAGCGAGTGGAGCAGGTCCAGTGCTCGATGGTACGCGATCTCTTTCTCGACGAGAGCATCGATCTGTCGCGCCATCAACTCCATGTGCAGAAGGGAGAGCGCGTGCAGGCGGGTCTGCAGCACATCCTCACGCCCCGTCAGCACGCTCGCCAAGCGCAGGAGAGTGTGCCGGAACCGCCGTGCCCACGTCGACTCGGCCTCCGGCTCGTCAGGGTGAAAATGCAGCCTGGCGAAAAGCTCGCGCTCCTCCTCTCTCAGAGCGGCGAGTCTGTCGAGGAGCGTCGCTTCGCCCACGGGTTGCGCCCCACGCACCTCACGTGCTGGCAGCCAAGCCACGCCTGCTATCAATTCCTCTCGCAGCGCCCGGCGTCGCGCCTGCCAGGCCTCCTCGGGTGGCTCTTCCAGGCCCACCGCCAGCAGCCGCGTGAGCGCAGTCAGCGCCAGGTGGCGGATCTCACCCAGGGCCACTGCCAGGTGGCGGTGGAGCGTGGGCGACACCTCGCCCAGGTCGGCCCGGCGTCGCTCTATGATGTCTGGCAGGGAACGGGCGGTGTCGCGCGCGGCGATCGCCCGCCCCATCGCCTGGTCCAGGTAAGCCTCCTCCGCCAGTGCGGCGGCTTCGGCCGCTACAAGCGCATCGATCTCCTGGGCATCAAAGTGCTTTCCGACAAAACGGTAGCGTGCCCGGTGGCGGTTGATGGTATGAGCACGCGCGTCCGTTTGCCATGCCCGACCGCTGAACAGGTGCGTCACCTGCGCGTCGGGCACGTGTCCGACTTGGAACCCGTGCCGGCGTGCCCGATAGCAGTAATCCGCGTCCTCGTAGTAGGCCGGATAGAACCCTTCGTCGAGCTTGCCCACCGTCTCCCACGTCGCGCGCCGGATCGCCATGGCGGCCCCCGTCACATAGTCAGCTTCCCGCCACGGGCCCACCTCCCTGCTCGTCAGGTGAACGCCGGCCGCGTCGGGCCGGCGCACGTGTGCACCCGCGTGGTCGACGCTTCCATCCGCTCTTTGTACGGTGCAGCCTGCAATCCCCAGCGCCGGCGACGCATCGAACGCTGCGCACAGCGCCTCCAGCCAGCCTGGATGCACGATGCAGTCCTGGTTCAGCAACACAAACAGATCGGCGCTCGCCACGTACCCGGGTTCGCTCGCCGCCTCGATGCCGGCGTTGACACCCCCTGCAAAGCCCAGGTTCACCGGCTGCCGGATCAGCCGCACCCATGGATAGCCTGCCGCGATCAGTTCGGCGGAGCCGTCACGCGAGCCGTTGTCGACGCACACCACCTGCGTCATACACTCTCCCGCGTGGCTCTCTATCGCGTCGAGGCATCGTCCTACCACCTCCACCCCGTCCCATACCGGGATCACGATACGGCTGTGCATTAGACCGTCACGCCCTCTTTCACCTGTCGGTGGCTCGTCTCTCGTTCATTCGCCGTACAGCTCGAGCCGGGCGAATGCAAAGGCCAGCTCGCGCCGGTCTCCATTGCCCGGCTCGACCTCGGCCGGGCAAAAGTTGCCGGCGCTCAGTGCGAGGCTGACTCGATTCCACCCTGCCGCCATGGTCAGGTCGATCTCTGCCTGTCGCCCGACCACGCAATCAAGGGTCTGGGCCTCACCCGCGTTGGCGCTCACCACGACCGTGCCCGCGCTGCCCAGGCCCTTCTCTCCTCCCGGGTCGTGCACCGCCACCGGTAAGAGCAGGAGCCGGACCTGGCGCGGCCGCGAGCTGTGCACCCACACCTCTGCCGGTGAGCTGGCCCAGCGCCAGGCTTCCCCTTCGGGCGCATACCATCCGCTGCCGTGGACCGCGATCAGTGGCTCCGCTGGGTCACGCTGGAACTGTCCGTTCACCACAAAGTCGGGAGGCGGGAAGGGCATTCCGCTGGTGCGCAGAGCTAGCCTCTCGATCTGCATGTTGATCGCGTGTGTTTCGGGAGGAGCAGTGGCCAGGGTGAGCGTGACGAATCGCGTGCCCGCCGGCAGGCCGAGCAGCGGACCGAGGGCGTTGGCCAGCAGAGTGCTGCCGTGCGGGTAATAAAGCAGCCCGGTCGAGAGGAGGGGATCGTTCCCCAGCAGCGCCTCTTTGGTGTGCCACAGCAGCCACAAGAGCTGTCGTGTGTCGCCGACACCGATCAGCGCGCTTTGAAAAGCGCGTGCAAGCGGCCACGTCAGCGCGAGGCTCAACAGCAGATAGACCAGGAGCGCGCGCCCATGTTCGAGCCACAGGCGTGCCAGGACTCCGGCCACGGCCCTGGCAAACGGCCGCTCTGCTGCTATGTGAGCAGGGACGATCATCCCGATCTCCTTCGTCGTGGTACGAGATAGCTGTCGATGCTCGAGGATTCGCACGACGTTGGACAGTATAACGCACCGATAGCGCGTTGTCAAGCGTGGAAAAGCAGCGCGACGTGGCGCGCCGGTCAGCGTGATACGAAGGGCAAAAAGAACCGCAAGACCGCGGCCGGTTGGGCGACGACCGTGTTCGAAGTCTGGAGCAGTGCTCCCGATCCATCATATGCGCGCACGGCGATCGAGTAACTCGCGCCGTCGGTGAGTTGGGTAAGCAGCAGGTCTGTCTCCAGGCCCACGCCGATCGGCTCCCCGCATTCCCCCTCGCCGGGGCTGTGGGCGCCGGCAGGACATTCGACTAGCACGTCATAGTGATCCGTGCGCGCTGGCAAGGTGCCGCCCGCTTTCCAGACGGCGTGCAACATTCCACTGCCGGGCCGGTCAACCTGCAAGGAAAGGGTGTCGGGGAGCACTTCATCAGCACCGATGTCACGTGCCACACCCGCCGGCCGTGCATCCGAGTCAACGTCTACCAGCTCGGTGCTGTCCCATGCCTGGTCAATGGCCGGCGACGTGACCGACAGGTGGTAGTCAAAGAGCGGCGCGCTCGGTGCGACGAAACCAGCCGGGCAGGCGCTCAGCGAATCGGCGTCATAGATCGTCCCGGCACCCCACTGACCCGCATTTGTGTCCATATAGTTGCACGCCCATAGGGTGCGGTCGAGCTCGATGGTGTTGTTCTCCTGCACGTGGACAGCTCCGATCCCGTTCCCACTCGTGTGGTTGGCGACGATCGTCGAGTCGACGTGGGCGAGCCGTGGCGACGTCCCGACGCTCAAGACGAGGATAGCATCGCCCTGCATCGGCTGCCCGCCGAGGATGTTGCCGGCAACCGTCAGATGCGTGAGGGTCGACTGGATACCCTGCAGCCAGATGCCGCCCCCACCCCCGCCGACGAGGGTACTGCCGGCAGCGCCAAAGTGCACCTCGTTCGCGGTGACAAAGCTGTTGCTCACCGTGGCTGTGCCAGTGCCCGTCAGCCGCACCAGGTAGAGGCCACCGCCCCCTGGACCTCCCGCGCTGCCGCCCCCTGTAGAGCTGCCCCCTTGCGCCCGGTTGCCCACGATGTGCACACGATCGATGTTAACCGTCGAGTCATGCGTGTCGATGCCGCCGCCGCCCGCCAGGCCACCGTCCTGTGCGTCTCCGCCACGGGCCACATTCGCGCGCACGGTCGAGTCATAGACCATCAGGTGACTATACTCGGCAAAGACGCCGCCACCAAAAGCGCCGCCCGCGTAGTAGATGGTATTTCCACCCTGGGCGACGTTTTCCTCGATGGTGCAGCCCTGGAGCGTCATTTCGATCCCCTGCGTCGCCACGCCGCCGCCCAGCGCATCGCCCAACTGGACCCCGTCCCGTCCATTGACGCTGCACGCCGGGACGATGGCGCGGTTATGCTCGAACTCGGCATCGTAGGCATACACCCTCGAGCCCGCGGCCCAAAGGCCGCCGCCGATCGCGTACCCGGCGCGCTGGCTGCCGCAGCCCGAGCGTGCCTCGTTGCCCTCAAAGCGGACGTCGTCCAGCCGGACGAAGGAGGTGGAGCGCAGGGCGACACCCCCGCCCACACCCGAGCCACCGTAGAGTCCCGAGCTGTTCGCGCCTGCCGCCAGGTTGTTCCTGAACACCATCTGGTCGAGGATCACCTCGTTGCCCGCCACCGGCGCGTCGCCCATGTTGGCAAACAGGCCGCCGCCGAAGGCAAAGAGGCCCCAGTCGCCGGGCACGCCCGAAAGGGGCATGCCGCGGCCGTTTTGAATGATCAAGCCCTCCATCTCGAGGCGCGTCGTCAAGCCCGTGCTCCAGATCAGCACGCCACGAACGTTCTGCTCGCCATCGATGATCGACGGGTGGTTCTCAGGGTCCTGAACGGACCAGTCATTGGCCGCATAACCACCCCGAATCGTGAGTTGGCGGTTCACGATGCAGACGACCCCCGTCGTAGAGATCGTGCTGGCGCATGGATCGACCGGGGCGCTATAGGTATAAACGCCCTCGGCGACCCAGATCTCATCATAGTCCGCAGCCACGTTGACCGCCTGCTGGATCGTCCGGCACGGTGCGTCGATCTCACCGCAGCCAGCAGCGTCGCTGCCTGTGGTAGCGACGTACACAACGTTGGGGATGGGCGTGGCGCCGGCCGGGGGCATGGCTGCCGGCTCTACGATCAGAAGTGCGACGACAGCCAGGAGGGTCATTGGTAGCCATCGTCTCGTCATCTCGTGCACAAACCCCTTTCCATGAATGTATTATATCGTGCATGCCGACATCCGGCAAGCGTATGCGTTTCAATGTCAGTATATGGTTGTAGAGAGGAAGGGTCAATAGGACGAAAGTACCAGGTCTCAATTAAGAAGAGCGAAGGCGGGTGAGGTAGATAGGAAAGCCGGCTTGTTTTATGCGCGCAGCGCTGCCACTCGGCGGCGATGGTCGGGTGCGCGCCGGGGGGCGCGGCAAAAGTCCACGAGCGGCTGTGCCACCTCTGCCCAACTCAGCGCGGCACGCGCTCGGGCAAATTGCGCGCTGCGTGCCGTGCGCGGCTCGTCGAGCAGCCTGTCGATCGCCCGAGCCACACCTGCCATGTCTCCTACGCGGGCGGCGATCCCCAGGCCGAATCGCTCCACGATCTCGGACGTCGCATCGCCCGCAGTGATCACCATCGGCAGACCGGCGCCAATATAGTCCATAATGCGGCTGCGAAAGGCCAGCTCCGCCTCGAGCGAGTCGACGTGCAGCGAGACCCCGACGTCAGCCTCCAGCAGGTAGTTCTGCCACTCCTCGTACGGCACCCAGCCCGCCGGCGTTTGCGCATCACCGAAAAAGACGTGTGTGCCCAGCAGCCCCATCTCGGCTGCCAGCTCCACGGCCTGGCGCCGCCGCGGCATGTCGCCCACGATCGGGTTCGGGTGGTGCGTGCCCGGAAAGACCAATCGCAACCCCGGCCGCGTGGTCACGAGCTGCCGCGTCGCGTGCAGCAGCGTGACGGGGTCGAGCCACTCCCAGACACCCCCACCCCACAGCACCACCTGGTCATCCCTGCCGATGCCCGCCCACATCCCCTTCAGCACATCTCGCGTGTGCGCGGGCGGCTCCGGCCGGCAGCCCGACGGCACAACCGCCACCAGGCTGCGCAGTGTCGGGTCGGAGCCATACGTATCGACGTTGAGTCGCCCGTAGGCGGTCAACAGGCCGAGCCACCAATGTCTCTGGCGCTCGCTGGCGCACAAATAAAAGTCGCCGGCCAGGCATTCCATCCGCAGGCGATTCGCCAGGTCCGCATGGTAGCGCTCCTGCTCGTCCGTTGGCCGGCCCACCATCAGGCCCACGGCTTCCGCAGGATAGGGTGCATAACCGTCGACGATAATCGGACACGACAGCTCGGCCAGCTCCGGAAACTGGCCGAGCATAAACCCGCAGGGCATCACTACGTCCATCCGCATGGCGACGGCACGCATGCTCGGCCAGTCACCCGGCTCGTACGGAACGACCCGAAACCCGTCTCCGTCCAGTTGGCTGTGCCACGGAACGGCCAGCGTGACATCACACGTGCGCGCCAGGACCCGCGCCAGCTCCCAATAACGGATCCCCGGCCCGGCCATCGCTCTGTCCACCACGTCGTGGCTGATGATGAGGAGGTGCGTACGGCTTGCGGATTCGAGTACCCGCCCGACGGAGACTCGAGATCCGCCTATCACTTTTCCCCCCTGCGCATGGCTCGCTGCAAGCCTGTCAGCAGGCGCATCACGCGCCCGTTCATGGCTGCCTCGAAGCGTCGTTCGCTCTCCTCGAGGCGCTGCTGCAGCTCAACCACCTGCCGGGTTAACTCTTCACGGTGGTTCCCGAGCTCTGCCATCTCGCGCTCGATCGTCTGGGCATACTCGACAGCGTGTGCCCGCCGGCTTTCGAGGCTGTCCATCATCCCCTCGAACCGGCACCGGTCCAGCCTGGCATACGCCAGATCTGAGAGCAGGCGATCATGGCCGGCCGTTTGCCAGCGCCTGGCATGGCTCTCCTCGTCGTCGCCCGCCCGCCAGGGTGCGCGGCAATAAGCCACCAGGGGTTCTATGGCCCGGTCCCACGCCAGTTGTGCGGCGACACGCCGAAATGATTCCTGCCGGCTCCCCCGTGCGTCGGGCTCGATGAGGAGGGCGTCCATGGCAGCAGCCACCCCGTCCACGTCGCCAGGCTGTAACACATAGCCCAGATCGTTTTCCGCGACCAACTCGCTCAGCACATCGCCCGCAGCGGTGACGATCGGCAGCCCGGCCCAGATATAGTCGAGCAGGCGCGTACGAAACGCGAGGTGTGTCTCCAGACCCGCAGGATGGAAAGAGACGCCGACGTCGGCCTCCAGCAGCACGCCGGGCCAATCCTCTGGCGCGACCCAGTTCATAAAGAGAATGTGCCTGTCGAGCAAGCCCAACTCGGCCGCGAGCTGGCGTGTGCGATCGATCATCGACATGGGCCAGCGGGACGATGAAAAAAAGACGAGGCGCGCTGTCGGATGGCGTGAAATCACCTGAGGCATGGCACGCACGGGCGTGAGAGGGTCCAACCAGTCCCAGATGCCACCACCCCACACGAGGATGCGATCTGCCACGTCGATACCCGGCGCCACGCCGCGCAGCACAGGGGACGGCGCCTGTGGAGGAGCTACGGGCACGCCAAAAGGCACAACGTCGATCAAACGCCGAAAGTCGGCGCCGTCCCAGGTGTCGTAATGCACGCGGCCGAGCGCGCTGAGCGCGCCGAGCCAAAAGGCGCGCTGCCGCTCACTGGCACACACAAAAAAGTCGGCGAGTCGGAGCTGCTCGGTCAGCGTTGCCCAGACCGCCAGGTAGCGCCAATTGCTAACCTCGCTGCCCGGCTGCATCGGCAGCAGCTCGAGCGTGATCGGATCGTACAGATCGGCAACCCAGTAGTGGTGTCCATCCCCCGCCAGATCGAGCAGCTCGGGATGCTCCTGGATAGCCGGTCCCTGCACCATGATCACCTCATGGCGCGCCACCAGGTCCGGCAAGCTCTGTTCCTGCGCCGTGCACACGGCAAACTCGGGGTGCTCCGGATGATCCTCATTCCCCACCAGGAGGGTGACGCGGTGCTCACGGCTGAGGGCACAGGCCAACTCCCAGTATCTGTTCGCCGGCCCGGCCCGATGCCTGTCCATGCGCATCGGCGCGACGAGCAGAATGCTACCCAAGCTGCTCCCTCACCTCTTTGGACGCGTCGATGTGGTGCGCCACCCGCTCACCGCTCCAGTGCCACATGGCAGGAATGCAAAACGAGCCAAACTGCTCTCGCACCCCACCTGGGCGCACACGGAAGGTAAACTGCTGGTGGTGGTGGTCGTACGTGTGCTCGCCAGCATAGTCGTGGATCGCGGCAGTGATCAGGTAGGTGCCCTGCAAGAGAGGGAGGCTTTCGACACAATAGTCCACATACCCGCGCCCGCATATCTCGTCGATCTCGTACCCGGCAAAGACGTTATTTGGACCGCTGATCTGAAATCCATTGTTGTGAT
>DATHUZ010000815.1:0-7840 GCA_035461725.1 Anaerolineae bacterium | reverse complement strand
GTTCCCACCTCTCCCTGCGCGCCGTCGTAGCTGCCGTCGAGATGGAGGAGCAGCAGGGTGTGCTCGTCCACCGGGTACGGCCCCTCAATCCCTGCCGGCTGGCCGACGACGGCCACCCCGGCCGGGTACTCGAACTGGCCGGGTGCCGTGCCGCGCTCGCCGAACTCGAAAATTGGGGTGGCGTCTTCATCGGCTATGCGGATGGAGTGGCGGCTGTCGTACCAGTCGCCCGGATGGCTGAAAATCAGGTGGTCATCGGCATCGATGGCCAGGAAACGGCTCGCTTCCAGGTGATAGTGGACGCTGCCGAAATTCTGGAGGTAGCGGCCGTCGGCTGCCTGCCGCAGCAGGGCATGGCCGTTTTGAGGATCGAGCACCACCCGCACCCCATCCGCGGTCTCGGCGACGGCGGTGGGGTTGACCAGGCGCGGTGCCCACACCAAGTTGCTAAAGCCACTCTCGCGGCCGGCGCCGTCCACCGCCGAGACGGCATAGACGCGTCCGGCAGCCCACGCCTCGGTGTAGCACAGGTCGCTCAATAGCCCGCTGGCACGCGCGTAGGGCGGCCCGGCACGGTAGACATAGTATCCGACCACGCCGGGTGTAGAGCTCACATCCCAACACACCGTCGCCTGGTCGCCCTGTACCTGGCCCGGAGCGGCCACAGGGGCAGCCGGGGCGCCGGCGGGCGGCACGTGCGTGTCGAGCACAAAGGTATGGCTGGCGGTGTCGCCTGCCCAGAATGCCAGGTTGAAGGCGGTGATGTCGAGCCAGGCGAATTCCTCATGCTCGCCCTGGATCAGCTTCACAAAAAAGATATTCCTATTGCCCACGACGTCCACGACGCCAAAGGGGTTATCGCGCAGCACGTGGCCCGTGCGCGTGGTAATCCCCCCACCGACGGGCCTGTTGGCCAGCAACACCCGCCCGTCGGCCCCCGTCGTGCCCGTGATCTCGGGCGCGTTGTCGATCGCCAGCTCGCCCATCCAGTTGGCCGGCCCCTCGCGCTGGTAGAGACTCACCTGCACGCCGCCGGCCGGATTCCCCTCGTTGTCGAGCAGCAGCAGATAATTCTCTTCGGGGATGTCGAACTGGTACTCGCCATAGTACCCGCGGCGAGACCCCTTGGTGGAAGAGATGCCGCCGGCACTGTGGCTCGAATAGAGGTGGTGGTCGGTGTGCGGGTAGATGTCGCCCCCCCCCATCAGGTCGGGGCGAGGCCAGCCAAACCCGAGGTTCGCCGGGCCGCCATCCTGGTCCAACACCTGCACGCTGCTGTGGGCGACATTCAGGTTGTAGAGGTCGATCAACCCCACCTGGTGGCTCAGCTCGTGCACCAGCGCCCAGTCAATGTCCGTCACCGGATCGTACCAGCCGCTGATCAGCCGGTAGTCGCCGTCCACGAACCAGCCGCCGTCCTCCTCGCGATCCCAGGGGGGTGGATCGGGACTGACCGTGATCTCGTTGATGCGCACTCGCTCCGTGGCGCCTGCCGGCGTGGTCGGATAGATCGAATTGGCAAAAACCCAGTTCATCGCTGCCACCTGGCGCTGCAGCCAGTCCTCCGCCGAGTAGGAAAACGCCGGGTCCCAAGGTGTGTTGTACGCCTCGTACATCTCCGGCGTGATGACGAACCGGAAGCCGAGCGCGTTCGTCCGGTCCACCAGTTGGTTGTTGGCCTCGTACGTTTCGCCAACCAGGTCGTCGGGGTCCACGACAAAGCCGATCGTGTGGTCATCCACCACCCGCTCACCATCCATCGTGTGCGCCCACACCCACTGGTAGGTGGCGGTGATCTCGGCCGCCGGCGCCAGAGGCGCCAGCGTGCCGGATGCCACTTGCGCGCCATCGATCGTCCACCGGTAGGCATACACGGGGCTGGTCACCGTTCCCTTGTTGACAATGTGCGCGGTAAAGGTTACCACCTCGCCCGGGGCGGGCCAGCGCTGCTCGCCCTCCGTGCCGGGGCACAGGACCGGGATGCCGCCGGGATAGTCCACGCAGTAGGCCTTGTACATCGGAGCGCGCTCGATATACGTCACGTCGAGGTCGATGCCCGGGGGCGGCGCACCGGCTGCCCAGCCCGCCGGCGCTGGGCGAGCCACCGGCTGCCGGGAGAACCCGGCTCCCGGCAGAGGCTCACCATCCACCAGCCCTGTCGGTGACGATGGACGATGGGATTCGCCAGGCGGATCGGGTGGCTGTGCTTCGCTGCTGATTGCAGCAAGGCACAGCCCGATAATGAACAGCACGGTCGCCCACACGCGTGCCGGTGCCAAGTGGAGATTCATTTCTTGCCTCCCCTGCTCGTCCCCGAGCTCAACGAGGCGGATCAAGAACGCCCGCCACACCCTTTGCCTGGCGGACGGTCATTTCAGGACGGTGAGCGGGCTGTCTACAGTTATGCAAGCGACCAAGGCCTGCCTGCCGCCTTGGCGATCGTCTGGGCAAAAACACACCGCACCGCTGCCGGCATCGCTGCCAGACAAACTCATTATATCAGGGGCGGTGGCAAAAGTCAACAGAGCGCTTTATAGCCCACAGGACTCTACTCACGCGCACAGCTCGTCTCTCACGCCAGGCTCGCCAGCGTCTCGGCCCAGTCACGCATGGGGCCGGGCTGCCGGCGCGCCACGTACTCTTTGAACAGCCCAATCGTCTCTTCGCGCAGTACCCCACCCGTGATCCGGGGCACCTGGTAGCCGGGCATGTCCTCTTCCTTCCTGGCCCAGCCCCGCACCAGCTCGACGGCGCCATCTCCCGGCGACTCGAGGCCATACACGATCTCGCTTAGGAAAAAGGACATGGCCGCGCCGAGGCACATGAGACACGGCTCCAGGTTCGTATACAGGCAGGCCCGGCTTCGCGCTTTGAAGGAAAGCTGCTGCCTGTCTGCCGCTTCGAGCGCCACGAGCTCCGCGTGTCCCAGGAAGCGCTTCTCGCGCTGCTCCGACGTGGTCGCCCTGGCAATGATCTCGTCGTCGAGCACGACGATGGCCGCGATCGGAAACTCGCCCCGTTCCAGCGCCTGGGCGGCCAATGCTAGCACCTGGCGCATATAGTACTCGGGCGCCTCGCTCTGTTTCATCACCTGGCCGACAGTGTTCCGATCTGATCCAGCGGCCAGTAGATAAAGAGCGCGTGCCCCACGAGCTGGTCGACCGGCACCGGACCAAAGCTGCGCGAGTCGCGCGAGCTGGGCCGGTTGTCGCCCAGCACAAACACGTGGAGCGGGGGGACGCGGAGCGGTGGATAGTCGCGCCCGCCCCAATGGGTGACCCAGGGCTCGTGCAGTGGCTGACCGTCGATCAAGACGTGCCCGCCGCGCACCTCCACCGTCTCTCCGGGCAGGCCGACCACCCGCTTGATGAGCGGGATCTCTTCACCCGGCATCTCGATCACCGCCACGTCGCCGCGCTGTGGCCCGTGCAGGTAGTGGTAGGTGATCTTTTCTGTCATCACCCGGTAGCCCCGATAGAGGTTCGGCTGCATACTCGGCCCGTCTATGCTGGTCGCCTGCACCACAAAGACGTTGATCAGCAGCGCCATGACTACCGCGGGCACGACGGTGCTCACGATTTCTCGCGCACCCTTCAGAGCCAGGCGCCCGACACGCGCCAGCGGGCGCGGCTTCCTTTCTTCCATCGGCGGTTCTTCCGGCAATCCTTGCACACCTTCCCCCTTCATCGTGGGCTAACCGCCTGCCGGCGGTAACGCGCCAGGAGCATCTCTGTCCCATCGCGCCGCTGTTTCACTTGCGTGGCGCCGTCGGCCACAAAGCCTGCCGCCTGGTAGAACGCGATGGCCGGCGCGTTGTTGTGTAACACCCACAGCACGACCTCTGTCGCGCCTTTCTCTTCGAGCCTGGCTACCGCTTCACGCACCAGGGCGGTGCCGTGTCCCTTGCGCCACTCGCCAGGTGCCACGTACAGGATATCGATCTCGCCCACCTGCGCCGGGTCCACATCCTCGTCGTGCGCCGGCCCATACCCGATAAGGCCGGCAACTCGCCCGGCGGCTGCCGCGACCAGATACTCGCCGGCCGGATCCGCCAGCCGCTCGTGCCACTGCTTCTGCGCGGCCTCTACGCTCAGGCAGTCCAACGTGCCGTCGGGCAGCAGTCCACGGTACGCGGCCTGCCACGCGGCCACCTGCACCTGCGCCATGCCGGCCGCGTCTTCAAGCCGCGCCTCGCGCACACAGGCCTGGTGCTCCATCCG
Source organism: Anaerolineae bacterium (assembly GCA_035461725.1). Taxonomy (GTDB): domain Bacteria; phylum Chloroflexota; class Anaerolineae; order JAAYZQ01; family JAAYZQ01; genus JAFGIA01. The sequence continues at coordinate 3,620 of DATHUZ010000815.1, read as the reverse complement.
CATCCCTCACCACAACCCGCCCGTTCACCGGCACATTGCCAGAACGGCACGTTACCTCAACGCTTGCAGCCGCTGCAGACCCCGCGCATACTGTGCGTTCGTCTCGGCTCGATCCGTCAGCAGCGCGCACGGAAACTCTTTGCACTCGGAACAGAGCTCCAGCCCGCGCTCGTCCACACAGCAGATCAGGATCGCACAGTCGGCGGACCAGTGCACCGTCCGGTCGCCGTGGCACCCTCGGCAATACATCCCACGTGCGATCGCCTCGTCGACACCTTCCCCTTCCGGCAGCCACTTCATCTCGTGAAACCAGGCCACGACGCGCGCTGCGGCGTCAGGATCGAGCGGCAGCAGCCGGATGTCACACCCGCCGCAGTCGAGACCACACGCCGCGATCTCCCCCGTCATCGATCCTCCTCTCCCCTCTTCCCCACTCGACCGGACTGCAGGCGCTCAAGCACGTCCGGGAGATCGGCCATGTTGCTTACCTCGGCGTCGTGCAGCGGGCGCTCGCGCGGGCAGGGAGCGCCTGGCTCGTTGAACCAGATCGCCCCCAGGCCGGCTTCCCTGGCGCCGGCAACGTCCGTTTCGTAATCGTCGCCGACCATCACCACTTCATCCGCCCGGCAGCCGAGGTGCGCCACCAGGGCTGCGAAAAACCGTGGATCTGGCTTGCCCGCGCCGAGATCCCGCGCCGTCAGGACGAAATCAAAGCACGTTTCGAGTCCCACCCGGCGCAGCGCAGCGCGCACCAGCTCGGTGCCCGAGTCTTGCGCGTTCGTGGCCATCGCGAGCTTGTAGGTGCCGTGCAGCGCCGGCAGCGCCTCCTCGATCCCCGGCACCACCTCCACGACCGGCCATTCAACCATCGGCCCGCCAAAGCCGGGCAGGTTGCGCATCACCGTGTCGCCCCAATCAAACACGACCGCCCGAATCATTGCCGCTCTCCATAGCTGATCAAATCACGTGGTTCCTGGCACCGATTATACGATCGTTTGCGCCAATTGGCAACCTTGCCGCTCATGCCGCCACGCTGCTCGCACGCCCGCCCTGCTGCAGCCAGGTTGGACGTGCCGGCCCGTCTGTGTTATACTCGGCGCGCAAGGGTATCGGCGCGGCGCTGCTGCTGCAGGCGTGCACGAGATGAGCAAGGGACAGGAGGACCGATGTTTACCGAGACAGCAGCCTATTACGACAAGATCTACTCTTTCAAGGACTATGCCGCCGAGGCCAGGCAGGTCATCCAGATCGTCGACACCCACGCTGGACCGGCCGCCACGCGCCTGCTCGACGTGGCGTGTGGCACGGGCCATCACCTCTCCCACCTGAAACAGCGTTTCCACGTCGAGGGGCTGGACCTTTCGGAAGCTCTGCTCGCGCAGGCACGTGAACGCCTGCCCGGCGTCAAATTCCACCACGCCGACATGGTGGCTTTCGACCTCGGCCGCACGTTCGACGTGATCACCTGCCTGTTCAGCTCGATCGGCTACGTCGAGACACTGGAGCGGCTGGACGCCGCCATCGCTTCGATGGCCCGGCACCTGGCGCCCGGTGGGCTGCTCCTCGTCGAGCCCTGGTTCACGCCCGAGGGCTGGCACCCCAACACCGTGCACAGCGTCTTTGTGGACGAGCCCGAGTTCCGGATGGCGCGGATCAACACCAGCTTCCAGGATAGCAGGATCTCCTACTTTGACCTCCACTACCTGATCGGTACACCGAACAAGACCGAGCATTTTGTGGAGCACCACAGGCTGGGCCTCTTTACACGAGAGGAGACTGAGGCTGCGTTCAGGCAGGCCGGCCTCGACGTGACGTACGACGAGCAGGGCTTGACAGGCCGGGGGCTCTATACCGGCAGGCGCCCTGCCTGAGCCACGCGCGGGCGTAGTAGCTCGGCCTCGCTCAACCGCGGCGCTGGGCCCGCCCGCCTCGTCACTGCAAAACGGGGGTCAATTCCTCCTGCATCAGGGGCATCGCCATCTCCTCCTGCAGCGTCGACGCCTCCAGCGGGCTGGAAAGTACCTGATCCAGAGCGGGCAAGATCCGCACGACGTGCCGGACCGTCTCGGCGCACTCCAGGCTGGGAGCGATGCAGGCGACCAGGTGGCTGGCCAGGCCGATCTTGAGACGCTGCAGATCGAGGCCGAGGCTTGCGCACTCCTGCTGCAGTTCACCGAGGTGGGCAATCTGGCCGGCTACGTTGGCCGTCCACGATTCATCCCCATTGCCGGTGCCGGCCAGGCGCGACCGGGCTTCCAGCGCCTCGATCCTCGCCCGCTCGGCCGCCATCTCTTTTTCCGCGATCAGGAGGCGGCACGCCATCTCGTCAAAGACACGCCGCTGCGGCGATATCACCTGGTGCAGCACCGCTGCCGCCTCGTGGATCCCCTCTACCGTGGCCACCACGGGCGAGTTGTGCGCGATCTCGATGACTCGCAGCCTGGCCGGCGGCTTGCCCTCCAGCTCGTCGATGCAGTGCTGAATCTCGGCCATTCCACTCAGGTATCGGTTAAAGACCTCGAGCAGGTGATCAGAGTAGGGCACATGGAAAGGCGAGAGAACGTGCTCGTGGCGGAGGACAACCTTCACCCAGTCCACGCCTTCGTCGTCCAGGTGCGCAGCCCACCGCCCACGATTCCGCGCCGCAGCCTCCTCCGATCTCCGCTCCAGGTCCTTGATGCGCCGGGCATTCTCGAGGGCCAGTGCGGCATACCCGGCCAGGATGATCAAAAACTCTTCGTCCTCGTCGTTGAATGGTACATCCGCCACCTGGTTATCCACAGACAGCGCGCCAATCACACCGTGTGGGCCACACACCGGCACGTACATGATCGAGTTCACCATGTATCCGGTCACGACCTTCAGCTCCCGGCTTCTGCTGATCAGCTTTTGCGGCAGCCCCGTCCTCACCACCTCACCGGCTATGCTGTCCTCGACGGGCAGGCGGTAGCCATTCGCATACTTTTCGCCCAGCCCCTTCTGCGCCCTCAGGTACAGCTCCTCGGTGCCCTCGTCCAGCAGAAGCAGCGAGCCCTCTTCGGCGTTGCTGATAAACACGGCCGCTTCCACCACGCGCGTCAGTACCTTGTCGACATCCTCTGATGAGACAATGACCGTGCCGATGGTGTGCAGGATGCGCAGCTTTTCTGCTCTCTGGCGTGCGCGGTTGGCTTCGCGGCGAAGAATGGCTCTGCCGAGGAGGCCGATATCGTGTGACATTTCTCCCCTCCGAAGATCGAGACAGATGTTGGCGCCGAGCGAGCTTGAATCGCTCGATCACGCCTGGAGCACCGAGCCCTGAAGCCGGCACGGCTATTGGGTGTCGGCGCTGCTGACACGGTACGACAACCGCGGGCTGGCCACGAGCGGCTTTGCTGTGGAACGAGGGAACTGTGACGACCGCACGCCGTCTGCCTGTGACCCGTCGATTCTACCACAAGTAGCTGGAAAACGCAAAGAGAGCGCAGGACAGGTTCATGGGCGACAGGCGACAGATGCAGATTGCCGGGCTACCTCTCCCGGCAGCCCGGCAATCTTTCCACCAGATCACACGCACGTGGCCAGGTCGCCCGCGCCGTGCTTTCGACCTCACTCCAGGTAATAGTCGCCGGTTACCGCCC
>DATHUZ010000814.1:0-4641 GCA_035461725.1 Anaerolineae bacterium | reverse complement strand
GCAGAGAGGATACCACAAAACCTCTGCGTCTCTGCGTTAGAACTCCCTCTCACAACCCATTCACGACGCGATGGAAGCCATCCTTGACGCGTTGCTCACCAAAGTTGACGACGAGCCCCAATTTCAACCCGCATAGCCGCAGGTATGTCAGGGTCTGCACTTCAAAGATCGCGTGATACACAACGACAGCCTTGCACTCGACGATCACCTTGCCACCCACGACGAGGTCGATCCTCAGAGGAGAACCGAGAACGCGCCCTTTGTACGAGATCGGCAAGTAGACCTGCCGTTGAACGCCGAGCCTTCTCTCTTCCAGTTCCCAGGCAAGCGCCTCCTCGTAGACACTTTCCAACAAGCCCGGACCACCGAGTGTGCGGTGCACTTCAATCGATGCATCCAGAATCTGCTTGCTGATCTCATTCTCGTGCAGCCCAGACGTGCCAAGCCGTAGAGGCGCCAAGCCCTCCCCATACGGATCGTCCTTCACCTTTAACCCCCTTGCGCCTGTGTTCTCTTCAACGCAGAGACCAACAGCCGCCAAGGCGCAGAGCTCGAAAGAGAAAACCCCCTGCGCCTCTGCGTCTCTGCATCTGCGTTGCTCCCTGCGTCTCTGCATCTCTGCGTCTCTGCGTCTCTGCGTTGCTCCCTGCTCCCGTACGTTGCTCCGCTATTCCAAATCCCCCAGCTCGTACAGGATCGCCGCCGCCGCAGCCATCCCGGCCGTCTCCGTCCGCAGGATGCGCGGACCAAGCGTGATCGGCACGATCCCATAACGCAGCGCCAGGGCCGCTTCGCCGGCGGTAAAGCCGCCCTCGGGGCCCACAAAGAGGTTGACGGTCAAGGGAGGCCAACCCCGTTCGCGCCCGGGCGGCGGGGTGCGCAGCACGTCGCGCAGACTGCGCTGCTTTTCTTCTTCCCACAGGATGAGCGACAGCCCGCCGTGCCCGCGTGCCTGCTCGCAGGCGCGGGGAAAGAGGTAGGCACCCTCCAGGGCCGGCTTCCTGCCGCGACGCGACTGCTCGGCCGCTTCCTGGATGATCGTCAGCCACCGGTCACGTTTTTTCTCGACGTCCTCCAGGTCCGAGACGATGCAGCGCTCGCTGATGACGGGCACGAACTCGACGATCCCCAGCTCGGTCCCCTTTTGCAGCACCGTCTCGAACTTTTTGCTGCGCGGCACCGCCTGGTAGAGGCTGATCTTGGTGCGCGGCTCGCCTGCCGCCAGGCGGCGATGCAGAACCCGCCCCGCCACCTGCCTGGCGTCGACCACCTCGAGCTCAACCTCGATCTCCCAGCCTGAATTGTCGAGGACAAGCACACGATCCCCACGCTGCAAACGAAGCACGCGCGTGATCTGCTGGGCCTGCTGATCGGTGAAGGTCACCTGATTGCCCTGGATCGACGCTGCCGGAACAAAAAAGCGGTGCATGGCTCCTCCAGTCAGGGGGTAGGGAAACGAGGAATTTGGAAAATCGCCAGGTGCGAAAAAAGCCAGGTGGACAAGTGGGACATGGTTAGGTGGTGGGGCGGGTCAGCGTGAGGCAGACCCAGTCCTGTTCCTGGCTGCGGTGGGCCCGGGCCAGGCCGTGGCGCTGGAGAGCGGCGAGGACGTCTGCCTCCTGGGTGTCGATCAGCCCGGCGGCGATGAGCGCGCCGGCCGGTGCCATGCGTGCGGCGAGAGCGGGGGCCATGCCGGCGATGACGGGCGCGAGGATGTTGACCACGACCAGGTCAAAGGTGCCCTCTTCGAGGAGCGACAGCTCGCCCCCTTCGAAAAAGTGGGTCGGCACGGCGTCGCCGCCCGCCAGCGACGCGTGGCGCACCTCGACACGCTCCGCCACGTCGTTGGTCAGCACGTTCTCGCGTGCCACCCGCACCGCCACCGGGTCGGCATCCACCGCCAGCACGCGCCCGGCGCCGAGACGCGCCGCGGCGATGGCAAGCACGCCCGAGCCGGTGCCGACGTCGAGGACGGAATGCCCCGGTGCCAGCCGTTCTTCAATGGCCGCCAGGCAGAGCCGGGTGGTCGGGTGCAGGCCGGTGCCAAAGGCCATGCCCGGCTCGAGGCGGAGGATCACTTCGTCCGGGGCCGGGGCATACTCTTCCCAGGCCGGCACGATCACGATCCGCCGCCCGACGCGCATCCGGTGGTACTGCTCCTTCCACGCGTGCGCCCAGTCCTCTTCGGCCAGCGCCCGGATCTGTGGCTCGGCGATAGGCAGGATGCGCCCCAGGTGCCACAGCCCTTCTTCCAGGCGCCGGCGTGCATCGCGCGCCTCGATCGGCAGGTAGGTCTTGACCACGACGGCATCGGGCACACAGTCGCCCAGCTCGTGCTCGAAGCAGTCGACAGCGGTCTCCACCACAGCCTGCCCCCGGCCGTGCCGGTTAAAGAGCTCGACGATCGGCTCCGCCGTCTCGAGGTTGGCATCGACGCGGAACTCGACCCACGTGCTCACAGGCCGAGCGCATCCTTGAACTTGTCAAAGAAGCCTTTTTCCCGCTGCTGCACCACCTCCCGGCCGAGCGTCTTGCCCAGCTCCGACAGCAGCTCTTTTTGTTTAGAGTTGAGGCGGGTGGGCACCATCACCTGGACCATCACCAGCTGGTCGCCGCGCCCGCTGCGCTGCAGGAAGGGCACGCCCTTCCCCTTGAGGCGGAACACCTCGCCCGTCTGCGTGCCGGCGGGGATGGCAAGCTCTTCCTCCCCTTCCAGGGTCGGTACCATCACCTTATCGCCGAGCGCGGCCTGGGCGATGTTGACACACAGCTCCATGTGCAGGTCATTGTTCTCGCGGCGAAAGTACTCGTGTGGCTGGGCGTGGAGCACCACGTAGAGATTGCCGGGCGGCCCACCTCGCGTGCCCGGCTCCCCTTCACCCGCCAGGCGGATGCGGGTGCCCTCGTCGACACCCGCCGGGATCTTGACCACGATCGGGCGCTCCACCTCCACCACCTTGCGCCCGTTACAGCGGGTACACGGAGAGGTGACGATCTCGCGCTCACCCTGGCAGCGGGGGCAGGTGGTCACCTGGACGAAGGAGCCAAGGATGGTCTGCTGCTGGCGCCGCACCTCGCCGGTGCCGTTACACTGGGGGCAGCGGATCGGCTGGGTGCCCGGCTCGGCGCCGCTGCCATTGCACTGGGGGCACGTCTCGTGCCGCTGCACGACGATCTCTTTTTCGACCCCAAACACCGCCTCTTCGAACTCGATGGCCAGGTCGTAGCGCAGATCGGCGCCGCGAGCGGGTCCGTGGCGTGCCGGCCCGGCGCGCCCGCCGCCGAAAAAGCTCTCGAAAATGTCCTCAACTGTGCCAAAGCCCGAGACGTCGCCAAAGCCGCTGCCAAAGCCGCCAAAGCCCGCCCGTGGCCCTGCATGCCCGAACCGGTCATACATGGTTCGCTTTTCACGGTCCGACAGGACTTCGTAGGCCTCGTTGATCTCTTTAAACCGGGTCTCGGCACTCGGGTCTTTGTTTATGTCAGGGTGGTACTGCCGGGCCAGGCGGCGAAAGGCGCGCTTGATCTCGTCCGGCGACGCCTGGCGGTCTACCCCCAAAGTTTGATAATAATCCTGTTTCGTGCTCATGGCTCCTGTCTACGCTTCGCTTCTGTTTACGCTTCCGTGTACTCGCCGTCGATTACGTCCTCGTCGTCGCCGGGCGCCTCTTTGGGTGCCGCGGAGCCAGGCTGCTCGTACATTGCCGCGCCTACCTTCTGCAAGGCATCGGCCAGCGCGTCAGCCGCTTCGCGCAGAACGTTGATATCCGGGCTGTCGAGGGCGGTGCGCACGGCTGCCATCCTGTCCTCCAGGTTCGTTCTGGCGGCGGGCGGGATCTTGTCGCCATACTCCCGCAGCAGCTTCTGTCCCTGGTACACGAGAGAATCGGCCTTGTTGCGCGCCTCGACCAGGTCGCGCCGCTGCTGGTCCTCCTGCCGGTGCTGGTCGGCCTCGCCCACCATGCGCTGGATCTCTTCATCTCTCAGGCCGCTGGAGGCGGTAATCGTGATCGACTGCTCGCGTCCCGTAGCCTTGTCGCGCGCCGAGACGTGGAGGATACCATCGGCGTCGATGTCAAAGGTCACCTCGATCTGGGGTACACCGCGCGGTGCGGGCGGGATGCCGTCGAGCACAAAGCGGCCGAGTGACTTGTTGTCAGGCGCCATGGGCCGCTCACCCTGGAGGACGTGAATCTCGACGCTCGTCTGCCCATCCGACGCGGTGGAAAAAACCTGGCTCTTTTTCGTCGGGATCGTCGTGTTCCGCTCGATGAGGGGCGTGGCCACGTGGCCCAACGTCTCGATGCTCAGGGTCAATGGCGTGACGTCGAGCAGGAGCACGTCCTTCACCTCGCCCGACAGCACGCCGGCCTGGATGGCGGCGCCCAGTGCCACCACCTCGTCCGGGTTGACGCCCTTGTGCGGCTCCCGGCCAAAAAACTCGCGGACGGCGGCCTGGATCGCCGGCATGCGCGTCATGCCGCCGACCAGGACGATCTCTTCGATGTCCGCCTGGGTCAGCCTGGCGTCCTTTAACGCTTGCCGGCAGGGGCCGAGCGTTTTCTGGATCAGGTCGTCGACGAGCTGCTCCAGCCTGGCACGGGTGAGCGTGATCTGCAGGTGTTTTGGCCCGCTGGCGTC
>DATHUZ010000813.1:0-1770 GCA_035461725.1 Anaerolineae bacterium | reverse complement strand
TCGCGCCCACCGACACCTACCCGGTGTCAACGGCACATAGGACCACCCTCCACCTGGAGGAGAACCACCTGTACGATCCCGCCCACCCCGAAGCCGGCGGCGATCACTGGTACTGGGCGGACCTTGGCTTTTTGCAGGTGGAATGTCCCACCGCGGCGCAGATCTTGACCTTTCAGCTTCCAGATCGCTGGATGGGGAGCCACTCGATCGATCTGCGCACCAGCCTGCAGGGCTACACGCCCGGCACACACAACCTGGCGGTCTCGATCAACGGTCAACCGGCGGGCAGCCTGATCTGGCAAGATCAGACCCGGCTCGACTGCGTCCTCTCGTTCAGCTCGACACTGCTGATCGCCGGAGACAACGAGCTGCGCCTGGAGAACGGCGCGTGCCCGCCTCCGCCACCGCCCTCGCCGCCACCCAACGGGACGAGCTTGAACTATTTTGAGGTGAGCTACCTGGCCGAGCACCGGGCCAGTGCCGGCAGCCTCGACTTCTGGGGCAGTATCGGCGCTTGGCAGTACGAGATCGAGGGATTCTCCACACCCGATATCTTGTTGTTCGACATTACGGACGAGGGTGCCCCTGCCCTGCTGACCGGTGGGCGCGTCGAGGCAGAAAGCCGGCTGGAATTCCAGGCGACCACGACAGAGGCGCGGCGCTATCTCGCCTTGGCCGGGGCTGCTCTCCAGTCTCCGGCTGCCATCTACCCCGACGTGCCGTCGAGCCTGGCGTCCGCGAGCAACCGCGCCGATTATCTGCTCATCGGCTACGGCGAGTTTCTGGCAGCGGCGCAGCCCTTGATCGCCCGGCGGAGCGCGCAGGGCCTGCGCGCCATGACGATCGACGTGCAGGATGTCTATGACGAGTTCAGCTACGGAGTGATGAACCCGCAGGCCATCCGCGATCTGCTCGGCCACGCGCTCACGGCCTGGCAGGCACCTCGCCCCACGTACGTCGTCCTCGTCGGCGACGGCACGATCGACTTTATGGATCACCTCGGGAACGGCTGGCACAACTTTGTGCCAGTCTACCCGGCAAAAGTAGATCCCTACCTGGGTGAGACGGCGACAGACAACCGGCTGGCAGCCGTCGCGGGCGACGACATCCTGCCCGACCTGCACATCGGGCGGCTGCCTGTGAGCAGTGTGGCACAAACCATCGACGTGGTCGCCAAGATCGTGTCTTACGAAACGGCACCGTGGCCCGGTTGGTGGGCACGCCAGGTGCTCTTTGTGGCCGACAATGCCGATCAGGGCGGCGATTTTCCGACGTTGAGCGACGCCCTCTATGCTGACGAGATCCCGGCGCCCATGACCGGCCACCGCGTGTACCTCGTCGCGGGCGCCGACGAGGGCCACGAGTACGATCCTGCCGATGCGACAGACGTCGAGCGGGCGCGCGCGGCGCTGTCGGCCTATCTCGGCTACGGCCAGTTGCTGGTCACCTACTTTGGGCACGCGTCTCACTCGCAGTGGGCGCAAGAGATCCTGCTTCACCGCGACGACGTGCCCGACCTCGGGAACGGTGGTCGCCTTCCCGTCGTCCTGTCGATGACGTGTTACACGGGCTCGTTTCACCACCCACCCTACGCGCCGCTGGACGAGCGGCTGGTGACCGAGCCGGGTGGTGGTGCGGTTGCAACGTGGGGGCCGACGAGCAGCGCGCTCCTCGCGGGCCATTACTTGTTGGCGCAAGGCTTTCTCCAGGTCGCGTTTGGCGCGGACGACAGATCGCTGGGTGCGGCGACGCTGGCAGGCAAGGCGAACG
>DATHUZ010000812.1:0-6579 GCA_035461725.1 Anaerolineae bacterium | reverse complement strand
CACCGTGCGCACCGACGTGCGCCTCCAGTTTCGCAACGGCTTTTATTATGTCACGCTCTTTGTCGTCGGCGTCTGGGCGCTGCTTCTTGCCCAGCTCCCCGCCGTGGATCTCGACGTCACCTGGCTCCTGCCCGCCATGCTCCTCGGCAACCTGGTCATCACCACCTTCTACTTTGTCGGCGGACTCGTCCTCCTCGAAAAAGGCGAGGGCACCCTCGAGGCCCAGGTCGTCACCCCGCTGCGCGTAGGCGAGTACCTTGCCGCCAAAGTGTCTACCCTCGCCGGCCTGGCCCTCGTCGAGAACGTCGCCCTCGTCGCCCTGCTCGTGTGGGTGCTCCCTGTGCTGCGTGAAGGCGGCCGCCTGGCGCCACTTCCGCTCGTCGCCGGCCTGCTCCTCGGCGCCGCCCTCTTTACCCTCGCCGGCTTCCTCGCCGTCGCCCGCTACCGCTCGGTCAACGAATACCTCTTCCCGTCGATGCTCTACATGGGCCTGTTGATGCTGCCCCTCTTCCCCTACTTTGGCCTGGGCCATGGCGACTGGTTCTACTGGCACCCGCTGCAGGCGCCCCTCGTGCTCCTGCGTGCCGCGTTCGAGCCCGTCGCTCTTGGGCAGCTCGCCTACGGCCTGCTCTACGGTGCCCTGTGGCTTGCCCTGCTTGCCGTCGCCAGCCGGCGGATCTTTGTGCGCTTTGTCATAGAAAAGTAAGGAGTACGCTGACGTGAACGCGATTCAGATTCTAAAATCCCTTGGACCGATCGACGCGCGCAACGTGCGCCGCGACCCGCTGCTCAAGTGGATGGCCGCCGTCCCCCTCGTCGTCGCCCTCGCCATGCGCTGGGTGCTGCCTGTCATTTTCCGGCAGCTCTCCGCCTTCCTCGACGTCGACCTGTCGCCCTACACCGGCCCACTCGTCAGCTACCTGCTCGTCACCCTCACCCCCAGCCTCGTCGGTCTCGTCATCGGCTTCCTCCTCCTCGACGAGCGCGACGACCGCACCCTGACTGCGCTCCAGGTCACCCCCCTGACCCTCAACGGCTACCTGGCCTACCGCCTCCTCCTCCCCGGCCTGCTCAGCATCGCCGTCACCGTCGTCGTCTTTCCCCTCGCCGGCCTGCACGACCTGGCCTTCCTCGAGCTCTGCCTCGTCGCTCTCTCCGCCGCCCCCCTCGCCCCCCTCTTTGCCCTCTTTCTCGCCGCCTTTGCCGCCAACAAGGTCCAGGGCTTTGCCCTGCAAAAAGGCATGGGCATCGTCCTCCTCCCCCCCATGATCGCCTACTTCCTGCCCATGCCCTGGCAGCTCGCCGCCGGCCTCGTCCCCACCTTCTGGCCCGCCAAGGTCTATTGGGTGCTGGAAGCGGGCGAGCCCGCCGCCTGGGCCTACGCCCTTGCCGGACTGCTCGTCCAATCCGCCCTGCTCGCCCTCCTCGTGCGCCGCTTCAACCGCGTCATGACCAGTTAGCTGATGCACAGGTTTTAACCAACCACCCACCTAACCAACCAGCCATCCACCCCATCCTTGACACCCTCCCCAAATCGAGTAGAATATACCCAGGCATTACTCGCTGAAACGGATCAGCTCGACCACGGTGCGACGCGCGCTGGAACGCGCGCCGCACCGCACATAAAAGGACGGAAAACATGCCCACGACCAAACGATCTTCTTTCATCTGGGGGGTCGCCATCGCCGCCGCCGCCACCGCCGGCGTCCTCTACCAGCGCCGCCGCCGCCTCGCCCTGGCCACTCGGGCCGGCGATCTGGCGCAGGCCACCGTCAACGACCTCGACCTGCAGGCCGAGCGCACCCTCCTGCCCGGCGACGGCGTCCAGCTTCACACCATCCTCGCCGGCCCGCCCGACGGCCGCCTCGTCCTCCTCCTCCACGGCTTTCCCGACTGCTGGTACGGCTGGCACCACCAGATCCCGGCCCTGGCGCGCGCCGGCTATCGCGTCGCCGTCCCCGACCAGCGCGGCTACAACCTGAGTGAAAAGCCGGCCGGCATCCAGGCCTACAAGCTCGACTACCTCACCGCCGACGTCGCCGCCCTGATCCGCGCGCTTGGCCGCGAGAGCGCCGTCGTCGTCGGCCACGACTGGGGTGGCTTTGTCGCCTGGCGCCTGGCCATGGACTATCCGCAGTTGGTCGAGCAGCTCGTCATCATGAACGCGCCCCATCCGCGCGCCGTCGTGCGTGCCCTCAAGGCGCGCGACTGGGCGCAGTACCTCCGCTCCTGGTACATCGCCCTCTTCCAGCTCCCCTGGCTCGCCGACGCCGTCTTTGGCTTCTCGCCCCGCGCCACCGCGCGCTTTGCCTTTCGGGCCTACGGCGCCCGCCGCGACGCCTTTACCGGGGACGACCTCGAGATCCTGGCCGCCGCCATCGCTCAGCCCGGCGCCATGACCTCCATGATCAACTGGTACCGCGCTTCCTTCCGCTACCCGCCCGCCCGCCGCGGCGCCGACATCTACACCCCCACCCTCATGCTCTGGGGCGAGCAGGACCCGGCACTCGGCAAGGAGCTCACCTACGACATGGAAAAATGGGTGCCCAACCTGCGCCTCCACTACTTCCCCCACGCCGGCCACTGGGTGCAGAGTGAGGCCGCCGCCGCCGTCAACGACTATCTGCTCACCTTCCTGGAGGAGCAGCCCGCCGGGGCCGTGCTTGGTCCCACCGAGGGAACGCCCGGCGCATGATCGATCCCGCCCTGCCCCTCATCGACCTCCACCGCCACCTCGACGGCAATGTCCGCCTCGAGACCATCCTCGACCTGGGCCAGAAGCACGGCCTGCCCCTGCCGGCCCACGACCTGGAAGGGCTGCGCCCCCACGTCCAGGTCACGCACGGCTCCCCGGCCGATACGCAGGTGCCCGGCGTCATGGCCTTCATCGCCAAATTCGAGTGGATGGTCCGCGTCTTGGTCGACTATGACGCCTGCCGCCGCGTCGCCTACGAAAACGTCGAGGACCTCGTCCGGGAGGGCATCGACTATGCCGAGCTCCGCTTCAGCCCCTGGTTCATGGCCGAGCCCCACGGCCTCGACCCTGCCGGCGTCGTCGAGGCCGTCGTCGACGGCGTCGCTGCCGGCGTCCGCGATTTCGGTGTCCCGGCCAAATTGATCGGCATCGTCAGCCGCACCTACGGCCCCCAGGCGGGGCACCGCGAGCTGGACGCGCTCCTGGCCCAGCGCGACCGGATCGCCGCCTTTGACCTGGCCGGCGACGAGGCCAACTGGCCCGGCGAGCATTTCCGCGATCACTTTCGCCGCGCGCGCGACGCCGGCTGGCACATCACCGCCCACGCCGGCGAGTCCGCCGGCCCTGAGAGCATCTGGCAAGCGCTGCGCGAGCTCGGCGCCGAGCGCATCGGCCACGGCGTGCGCGCCATCCACGACCCCGCGCTGATGGACTACCTGGCCGAGCACGGCACCGGCATCGAGAGCTGCCTCACCAGCAACGTCCAAACCAGCACCGTCGACAGCTACCTCGCCCACCCGGCACGCCACTTCCTCGAGCGCGGCATCCGCGTCACCCTCAACACCGACGACCCCGGCATCAGCGCCATCGACCTGCGCTACGAGTACGAGGTCGCCGCGCCCGCCGCCGGCCTCTCGCCCACCCAGATCCGCCAGGCCCAGCGCAACGCCCTCGACGTCGCCTTCCTGTCCATCGCCGAAAAACAGGCGCTCCTGCAAGCAAGCGCCACCCGCCCATGATCGCACCACCATCCCCACGGAGGCCCGAGCTTGCTCGGGGGGCTTTGACCCCCGCGCACCCCCTTTCGCGCCTCTCGTGGTCCAAACGTTTTCGCGGTCCAAACGCTCCCGGCCAGGGTCCCCTGGCATGAAAAGAGGCAAACCATGAAACGTGCTGCCCGTTTCCTGCTCATCGCCCTCGCCGCACTTTTCCTCGTCGCGCTCCTCGCCGCCGCCTGGTTCGTGCGCCGCCCCTGGCCGCAGGTCGACGGCGAGATCTCTCTCCCCGGCCTCTCTGCGCCCGTCGAGGTCCTGCGCGACGCCTGGGGTGTCCCCACCCTCTACGCCGAAAACGACCACGACCTCTTTTTTGCCCAGGGCTACGTCCACGCCCAGGACCGCCTCTGGCAGATGGAGTTCAACCGCCGCGTCGGCACCGGCACCCTCAGCGCCGCCCTGGGCCCGTCCACCCTCCCCACCGACCGCCTGCTCCGCACCCTCGGCCTGGGCCGCGCCGCCGAGCGCGACTGGGTGCTGCTCGACGACGACACGCGCGCCATCCTCGAGGCCTATGCCGCCGGCGTCAACGCCTACGTCGACGCCCACCGCGGCCGCCTGCCCCTCGAGTTCACGCTCGTCGGCGTCGACCCCGAGCCGTGGACCCCGATCGACTCCCTCGCCTGGGGCAAGGTCATGGCCCTCTTTCTCGGACACAACTACCAGCACGAGCTGCTTCGCGCCCGCCTGGTCGCCGACCTCGGCCCCGACGCGGCCGCTCAGCTCATGCCACCCTACCCGGGCGACGGCCCATTCGTCATCCCCCCGGAAGCCGGCGCCTACGACTGGCTGCAAGGCCGGAGCGTGGCGCTCACCGCCCTCGCCCCCCTCGTCGACAGGCCCACCATCGACTGGGGCAGCAACAACTGGGTCCTCCACGGCAGCCGCACCGCCACCGGCCAGCCCATCCTGGCCAACGACATGCACCTCGGCCTCGACATGCCCTCCATCTGGTACGAGATCGGCCTGCACGGCGGCCGCTTCACCAGCCTCGGCTACTCTTTCCCGGGCGCGCCCGGCGTTATCGTCGGCCACAATGGCCGCATCGCCTGGGGCGTCACCACCCTCCCTGCCGATGTGCAGGACCTCTACGTTGAAAGACTCGACGAGGCAGGCACGCGCTACGAGTTCGACGGCCAGTGGCACGACCTCGAGATCGTGCGCGAGATCATCGAGGTCAAAGGCGCCGCGCCCGAGACCCTCGAGGTGCGCATCACGCGCCATGGCCCCATCGTCAACGACGTCGTGGGCGATCTCGCCGGGGCCGAGCCGCTTGCCCTGCGCTGGACCGCGCTCGACGGCACGCGCCTTTTCCAGGCCGTCGTGTTGCTCAACCTGGCGGACGACTGGGACGATTTCCGCGACGCGCTCCGCTACTGGGAAGCGCCCAGCCAGCACTTTGTCTATGCCGACGTGGCCGGCAACGTCGGCTACCAGACCCCCGGCCTGATCCCCATCCGCGCCGCCGGCCACGACGGCAGCGTCCCGGTGCCCGGCTGGACCGGTGCCTACGAATGGTCAGGCTACCTCCCGTTCGACGAGCTGCCGTCGGCCTTGAACCCGCCTGCCGGCTTGATCGTGTCCGCCAACAACAAGGTGGCGTCCGCCGCCTATCCCCACCACATCGCCACCGACTGGTCGGCCCCCTTCCGCGCGCAGCGCATCACCGATCTGCTGGGCGCCGGCGATCGCTTCTCTGCCGACGACATGCGCGCCATCCATGCCGACACCTACTCCCTGCCCGCCGAAGCGCTGCGTCCCTACCTGCTCGCCGCCGCGCCTGCCGGCGAGCAGCAAGCCACGGCCTTGTCCCTCGTCGAGCAGTGGGATCTCTACAATGAGAGCGACCGGGTAGGCGCCTCGATCTATCACGCCTGGTACGCTTTCCTCGTGCGCAACACCTTTGCCGGCGAGATGGCGCCCGACCTCTTTGACACCTACCTCGGCTTTTCCAACGTCCACGTCCCCGCCCTGATCGCCCTTATGGCCCACCCCGACAGCCTCTGGTTCGACGACGGCGCCACGCCGGCCATCGAGACGCGCGACGAGATCGTCAAGCGTAGCCTCGATGACGCCATCGCCTGGCTCCAGGCCGAGTATGGCGACGACCCGGACGGCTGGACCTGGGGCCGCCTCCACCCCAAGACCTTTGTCCACCAACCCCTCGGCCAGAGCGGCGTCGCCCTGCTCGAAAAACTCTTTAGCGCCGGCCCCATCGAGGCCCGCGGCGAGTCCTTCTCCGTCGATGCCGCCGGGTTCAGCTACCGCCGCCCCTTTCACATGGGAGCCGGCGTCTCGCAGCGTATGGTGCTCGACCTGGCCAACCTCGACGCCAGCCGCAGCATCCATACCACCGGCCAGAGCGGCCAGCTCTTTCACCGTCACCGCGCCGACATGATCCCCCTCTGGGAGAACGTCGACTACCACCCCTTCCCCTTCACCCGCCCGGCCGTGGAAGCGCAGGCAGAGGAGGTACTCACCCTGTCTCCACGCTGACCGTCAGGAGCCGGCGTTCGGCAAAATCGGGAATCGGGCTCCGGCCACACGTCCGGTCCCGCTACCTGCTACCCGATACCCGCTACCTGGTTCCCAACCATACGAGAGGACAGTCAAAAGCATGAACATCGGCATCTTTCACTACCAGGTCGGCCGCACCGACGGCGTCTCGCTCGAAATCGCCAAGTGGCAGCGCGTGCTCGAGAACATGGGCCACACGGTCTATCTCTGCGCCGGCGACGTCGACGCCACCCCCGCCACCATGATCGAAGAGCTCTACCATCACCGTGACGACGTCGAGCGTCTCTACACCAACACCTTCGAAGAGTTATC
>DATHUZ010000811.1:0-3496 GCA_035461725.1 Anaerolineae bacterium | reverse complement strand
TGACGGGGATGCGTGCCGGCGCGGTCGAGGAGCCGGAAGAGGAAGAAGCCGCCCACACGAGCGACGAGCAAGATGTGCCGGACTGGCTGAAAGAGCTGCGCGGACCGGCGGCGGCGAGAGAGCCTGCTCGCCCGGCTCCGGAAACGCCCGACATCCCGGAGGCGGACGTGCCCGACTGGCTGACGGGGATGCGTGCCGGCGCGGTCGAGGAGCCGGAAGAGGAAGAAGCCGCCCACACGAGCGACGAGCAAGATGTGCCGGACTGGCTGAAAGAGCTGCGCGGACCGGCGGCGGCGAGAGAGCCTGCGCGCCCGGCTCGGGAAACGCCCGACATCCCGGAGGCGGACGTGCCCGACTGGCTGGCGGGGATGCGCGCCGGCGCGATCGAGGAGCCGGAAGAGGAAGAAGCCGCCCGTGCGGACGACGAGCAAGCTCTGCCGGACTGGCTGAAAGAGCTACGCGCGCCGAAAGAGAAGGAGCACGCCGCGCCTCCCGAGTCCGAGGTTCCCCCGGAGCGGCCTGTTCCCGGGGCACCACGGGTGGAAGAGGCCGCAGTACCGGCCTGGTTGGCGGCTTTGCGGCCCACGCCGGAGGATGAGCCTCCGCCCCCGCCGTCACCACGTGGGGCGCGGCGGCGAGAGGAGGCAGACGAAGGGCAAACGCCCGACTGGCTCCCCTCTCCAAGTTCGTCAGAAAGGGATGAGCCGGAGCGGGCCGGGCTCCAGTTCGAAGCCGAAGCGAGCGGTGATGAATCGTCCGATTGGTTAGCCGAGCTGCGGATGCAGAGACGAGAGGCTGAGCGCGAGCTGGAAGAGGAAGAGTTCGAGTATTCCACGGGCGATATTCCGGACTGGCTCGTGCCATCAGACGGCGGGTTCGAAGAGGAAACACTGGCCCGCGCCGACATCCCGGAGTGGCTGCTGGCCCTCAAGCCGGCGGCGCTGCGCGCCGAGGGCGAGCCAGAAGGCCCCAGTGTCCTCATCGAAGCGCCGGTGGAAGAAACCGGTATTCTGGCGGGCCTGCAGGGAACACTGCCTGTCGAGATGCTGATCGCGCAGCCGCGCGCTGTCAAGCCCTCCGCCGTGGTGGAGGCGCCGGTTACCGACACGCCCAACGCGCGGTTGTTCGCCGAGATTGTGGGGCGTCCTGTCGAGTCTGCACCCAAAGAGCTGGCGCAGCCACGCCGCCGACTGCTCTCCTTGCTGCCGCGGTGGCTGTTGTACATCGCTCTGATCGGTGTCGTGGCACTGCCGCTCGTCGCAGGCCAGCCACTTGTGCCGCGAGATGTGGAGGCAGCGCTGCCGGTTCAGTCTCTGTACGATCGAGTCAGCGATCTCGACGAGGATTCGCTCGTGCTGGTTGCTTTTGATTACGATCCGACGAGCAGCGGCGAGATGGATCTTTTGGCGCGTGCTCTCGTCGGAAGCGTGATGGACCGGGGTGCTCGCGTCATCGTAGTGAGCACGCTGCCTGCCGGGCCGGCGACAGCGCAGAGGGTGTTGGACGATCTCGCTGCCGAGCGCCCGCCTTACGCGGGCCGCTATGGTGAGCGGTATGCCAACCTGGGCTACATCCCGGGCCAGGCGGCGGGCGTTCGTCTCCTGAGCCAGTCGCTGCCCCTGGCGCTCGTGCACGACTTTAACGCGACGCCACTGGGCGAGATGCCGGTGCTCGACAACGTGGTGTCGGCAGCAGACCTGGACCTGGTCCTGGAACTGGCGGCGACCCAGGAGCCGCTGCGCTGGTGGATCGAACAGGCGGGCGCGCCGTACGGTGTCTCTATCGCGGCGGGCACCAGCGGAGCCGTTGAACCGTTCGCGCGTGCGTACTACCAGGCCGATCCACCGCAGCTCGCGGGCCTCGTGTCGGGGGTTCCGGGGGCAGTGTCGTACGAGATGGTGGCGACGGGACAAGTTGTCCCGGACGATCGGCTGGCGGCGAGGCTCGACTCGCAACTTGGCGGACACCTGATATTCATCGCCGTGCTGCTGGTGGGTGGAGTGATGGGCCTGCTGCGCCGCGACATGGGAAAGGAGGCTTGATGGAGATCCTGCTCGAATCGGCCGGAACGATCGTCGCCCTGATCCTGAGCCTGTTCGTCTTTAGCTACTTGCTCGGAGACAACATCCTCTATCGCATCGCTCAAAGCCTCTTTGTGGGCGTGGCCGTTGGCTATGCGGCGGTGGTCGCCTTTCACAACGTGCTGGCGCCCAAGCTGTTGACCCCATTCGTAACAAGCGTCGAGCTGGGCGACTGGGCACGAGTGCTGTTGTTGGGCATCGCGCTGATCCTGGGGCTGTTACTTCTCACCCACCCTGTGCGCTCGCTGTCGTGGCTGGGAAGTGTGAGCGTGGCATTCTTGCTCGGCGTGGGCGCGGCCCTGGCCATCGGCGGGGCACTGCTGGGCACTCTGCTGCCCCAAGCCAGTGCAGCCGCCGACGTGGCAGGCCCGATCGATCGCTACGGGCCGGGCCTTGGTCTCTTTAGCAGCATCGTTCTGTTTGTCGGCACACTCGGCGTTCTCGTCTACTTTCAGTTTACCTCAGGCCGGGGGGTGCGTGGCGGCGGGCCGTTCCACACCCTCGTGCGCGTGTGGGGGGGGCTGGGGCGCTGGTTCATCCTCGTCGCGTTCGCGGCGATCCTCGCGACAACTTTTATGTCGCGGCTGTCGATCCTCGCCGATAGGATCCAATTTTTCTGGGACAGTCTGGCTGGTCTGGGAGGCTGAGGCATGAGTGTTGACTATCGCTCCGCCGAGTCGATCCTCGCTCTCGACTGTGGCAGCACGACGACCAAAGTGTCACTCATCGACCGCGTTGGTGGTGAATACCGCCTGGTCGCGCGTTTTGAGGTATCGAGCACTGTCGAGCCGCCGTGGAACGACGTCACTGCCGCCGTGCGTCAGGCAGTGGCCGAGTTATCGGTGATCGCCGGTTGGTCGCTCATCGACGCCCACGGGCACATTATCATGCCCGAGCACCAGGCAGGAGGCGTGGACGTGGTGGTGGCGGTGACGAGCGCTGCAGAGCCGCTGCGCCTGCTCGTCGCGGGCGTCGTACGCGATGTCAGTCTCGCCAGCGCCCGTCGCGCGCTGACCACGGCCTATACCGTGATCGATGGGGTTGTCTCCCTCGACAGGCGCGATGGCGGGCGGCACGTCGTGAATGATGACCTCGAAGGCCAGGTGCGCCTGATCCAGGAGCTGGCGCCCGATGCGATTGTGCTGGTCGGTGGTGTCGACGGCGGTGCCACGCGGCCCGTCCTCCAGGTCGCGGAAGCTGTGGCGATCGCCTGCTCCACAGTTGGTGAAGGCGAGTGTCCACCGGTGATCTATGCGGGAAACGCCGAGCTGCGCGAGCAGGTGGCAGAGATCATGGGTGCGGCAGGGGGTTTGCGTGCCGTCGATAACGTGCGGCCAAGCCTCCAGATCGAAAACCCAGGGCCACTTCAGACCGAGATTGAAGAGCTATTCCGCTTCCAAAAGATGGAACGGGTG
>DATHUZ010000810.1:0-6077 GCA_035461725.1 Anaerolineae bacterium | reverse complement strand
TCTTGCAGTGGCTGTGGTCCTGACGTTGTTCGCGATGGCTCTTTTGCTCGCCGTCGGGTTCGCGAGCGTCGCCGTGGTCAGAGACGCGGCCGTGCCTTCCGTGGCGGAGCAAGACCCGCTCCTGGTGGCACGGCGCGTGATCAGTATTCCGTTTGGCATCGACGCCTCTGTGCCGATTGTCGAGGATGGCGACGCGGTGGTGGTGAGTGGGCATGGTGTCTGCCCTGAAGGAGCCGAGTCGTACCGGCTGCGTGTCGAGGTCGACCAGCCGTCGACCGGGACACGCGCTATGGGCGTCACCGAAGGTGACTGTGTGGGAGGAACATCGCTCACGTGGCAGGCGATGGCCATGACACCCCCGCCGTTCGCCTTTAGCCCCGGACCTGCCCAGGCATGTGCCATGGTCCAGCTATTCTTTAGCCGGGAAGGCACCATCGTCCATCAGTGGTGCGTAGACGTGACACTGCAGTAGGAGTAGCAGCCGTGCGGCGCGATGCTTTGCTGCCTCGAACCTGGCCGATACTCACAGCGCCCAACCGGCTGCGGTGAAACGTGCTTGATCGACAACTTGAAGGAGGTGTGTTCATGTTTGGCTTCCGATTTCCCCGTTTTTTAGAGAGGCTGTCGCTACACATGGTGGCGACCGGCCTGGTGGTGTTGGTCCTCGTGCTGCTCGCCGGCATCTCGGCCACGTCGTCGCCGGCCATGGCCAGGGCCTTTCCCGAGGTCCTGCCGCTGCCCGACGGCTTTGCGCCCGAAGGGATTGCCATCGGCAGGGGTACGACGTTCTACGTCGGATCACTGGTCGATGGCGCGATCTATGCGGGGGATCTGCGCACCGGTGAAGGCGCGATCCTCGTGCCCGGCGATCCTGACCGCGTCGCCGTCGGACTGGACGTCGACGAGCGGAGCAACTATCTCTTTGTCTCTGGGCACATGACCGGCCAGGCGTACGTGTACGACGCCGGCAGCGGCGCGCTGCTGGCGACCTACCAGCTCGCGGACCCGGCGGATGGGGACACTTTTATCAACGACGTGATCGTCACCCATGACGCGGCGTACTTTACCGACTCGTTCCGTCCCTACATCTATCGCGTGCCGCTCGGCCCGGCGGGCAGGCTGCCCGATGCCGGCGCGGTCGAAGCGATCGAGCTGACGGGTGAGTTTCAGTTCCAGGCGGGTGGGTTCAACGTCAACGGCATCGCCGCCACGCCGGATGGGGAGTGGCTGATCGTGGTGAACAGCTCGTTTGGCACCCTCTACCGCGTCGACCCGGCGACAGGGTACGCGGACGAGATCGACCTGGGCGGCGACACGGTGGAGCGGGGTGACGGCATCCTGCTGCACGGCAGCACGCTGTACGTCGTGCAGAACTTTTTCAACCAGATCGCTGTGATCGAGCTGGAGCCCGACCTGCTGAGCGGGACCATCGTGGACGTGCTCGATACGGGCGACGCGCCGTTCCGCATTCCGACCACGGTAGACCGGTTCGGAGGCGCGCTGTACGTGGTCAATGCGCGTTTTGACACGCCCGTGGCGCCCGACGTCGAGTACGAGGTGGTGCGGGTGGTGCCGTAGGACGATACCACGTGCACTCGGGTGAAGTGGAATGCACACGAACAGGGGCGGCCCCGCCGGGAGCCGCCCCTGTTGCCATCATGAAAGCGAGCAGAAGGAGAAAGGAATCGTCATGCAAACCAAACGCGACATCCGGCCGCACCCTGTAACCCAGCCTCTAGTCGCCGTCGCCCCTGAGCAAAACTTGTGGGGCACGGTGCTGGCCCAGCTTGAGATGGTTGCCCGGCGATTGGACCTGGATCCCGGTGTTCTCCGCATCCTGAGCAGCGCCGAACGCGAGCTGACAGTGGCTCTGCCCGTGGTGATGGATGATGGCGAGATCCACGTATTTTCGGGGTACCGGGTGCAGCACTCGAGTGCCCGCGGGCCGTGTAAGGGGGGCATCCGGTACCATCCCGACGTGGACGTCGACGAAATGCGGGCGTTGGCGGCGCTGATGACGCTCAAGTGCGCCGTGGTGGGGGTGCCGTATGGCGGAGCCAAGGGCGGGGTGGTGTGCGACCCGGCGGTGATGTCGGAAGGGGAGCTAAAGCGCCTGACGCGCCGCTACACCGTGGCCATCCTGCCTATCTTGGGGGTCCAGCGTGATATCCCTGCTCCCGACGTGAATACAGATGCCCAGGTGATGGCCTGGATGGCCGATACGGTCAGCATGTTGGAGGGCGAGTCGGTGATGGGGATCGTCACCGGCAAGCCGGTCTCGCTGGGCGGCTCGCTGGGCCGGCGGGAGGCGACGG
This sequence comes from Anaerolineae bacterium, assembly GCA_035461725.1. Taxonomy (GTDB): domain Bacteria; phylum Chloroflexota; class Anaerolineae; order JAAYZQ01; family JAAYZQ01; genus JAFGIA01. The sequence continues at coordinate 3,762 of DATHUZ010000810.1, read as the reverse complement.
GCCGGGGTGTGGCCATCGTCACGGGCGAGATTCTCAAGCACGAGGGCCACGGCCTGCCGGGCACGACGGTGGCGGTGCAGGGCTATGGCAACGTCGGCTCGGTGGTCGCCACCGTCCTGCAGGAGATGGGCTGCACGATCGTGGCGGTGAGCGACGTCAGCGGCGGGCTGTACAACCCTGACGGACTGGACACGGCCAGTCTGAACGAGCACGTCGCCGCACACCCCAAACACCTGCTCGATGGATACTTAAGCCCGGGCACGAGCAGGATCGACAATGACGAGCTGCTGATCCTGCCTGTGGACGTCCTGGTGCCGGCGGCGCTCGAGCACCAGATCCACGCCGGGAACGCTCCCTATGTCCAGGCGCGGGTCATCGTCGAAGGGGCGAACGGGCCCACCACGCCGGAAGCTGACGAGATCCTGGAGGAGCGAGGCACCATCGTTGTGCCCGACATCCTGGCCAACGCCGGCGGCGTGGTGGTCAGCTATCTCGAGTGGGTGCAGAACCTGCAGAGCTTGTTCTGGGAAGAGGACGAGATCAACCGTGAGCTCGCGTCGATCATGACGCGCAGCTTTGCCGAGGTGTGGGAGCTTGCCCATGCCGAGCAGGTGCCGCTCAGGCTGGCGGCCAGCATGCTGGCGGTGAAAAAGGTGGCCGACGCGATCACGATGCGGGGGGTGTTTCCGTAGGGAGCCTGGCCGACTTGGGTGGTCCACACGCGATTGCCAAGGCCCACGATGTGTGATATAATCAAGATCCGAAGCTATTGATCGTCGCTGCTTCGAGCGCATTGCAATTGGACGGGCGTTGCAGGTCGGTGTGCCGGGCAGGCGGCCTGGCTCAGGCGCAGGTTGTCGATCGGGTGGTGGAAGATGACCTCTGAGCAGATCGGAAATACGATTGCCGGTCGTTATCGCATCGTCGAGAAGCTTGGAGCGGGCGGACTCAGCGCCGTCTACAAAGCTGTCGACGTCAACCTCAACCGGTTTGTCGCCTTGAAGGTGCTTGGCGCTCACCTGGTGGCGGATCCCGAGTTCGAGGCGCGCTTTCGCCGCGAAGCGACGGCCGGCATGCTGCTCAATCACCCCAATCTGGTGCGAGTGTACGACTATGGGCGGACAGACCGCACCGTTTTTATCGTCTCGGAGTATATTGAGGGACGCTCATTGGCTGACATACTCGCAGACGGCCGGCCGCTCGGCGAGGAGTATGCAGTGCAGATCGTCCGCCAGGTGGCAGAGGCGCTGGCTTATGCCCACAAGCGCGGGATCGCCCACCGCGACGTCAAGCCGGGGAACATTTTCATTTCAGTCGAGGGCCGGGTGGTGCTCCTCGATCTGGGGCTGGCCTCGGCCATCACGTCGAGTCGCTCTTCCCTCACCTCGACGGGCACGATCGTTGGTACGCCCACGCACATGGCTCCCGAGCAGGCCAGGGGGGAGCGGGTGGATGAGCGGAGTGATATCTACTCCCTTGGCGTCGTGCTCTACCAGTTGCTGACCGGCCGCCTGCCGTTTGGCGGCGAACAGATAGCTGAAGTGCTGCGCAAGATGATCTACGAGTCACCCCCTTTGCCGCGTTCGCTCAATCCCTACGTCAGCAGCGCCATGGAGCAGGTGGTGCTGAAGGCGCTCGCCAAGGACCCGGGGCAGAGGTACCAGACGGCGGATGAGCTGATCGCGGCTGTGACCGGCGCGGGGGCGTCTGCCCCTTTTCCCGAGCTGGCGGCAAGGCCTGTCCCGGCGGTTTCGCCGGCGGGGTTGGCTCCCTCTGCTTCTGCCGCGCCCGCGCAGCGCCGGGGTACGTGGTCGATCGGGATCACCATCCTGGCCGCCGTGGTCTGCCTGGTGCTGTGCAGTCTGCCAATCCTGCTTGTCGGGTCAAGTGGCTCGACATTGATCGAGGAGCGCCCACTTCTCGTGGGCCTGCTGGCAGCAGGAGCGGTCGCCGTCCCGGTAGCCACGTGGGCGGGCGCCCGGGTGGTGCGCACCTGGGTGCGACAGCGCCAGGGGCGACAGGCGAGACGCCAGCCTATGGGCGCGCAGATGACGGCGGCAGGGCACCCGGCGGTCCCGGTGGGAGCGCCCCCGTCGTTCAGCCCGGCTCAGCCGGCCGTGCCGAGTGGCTCGGCGACGAGCTCGATCGAGATGATCACAGGTGAAACCATTCCATTTGCTCCCCAGCCCTTCGCGGCAACGCAGTTGATCCGCGAAGAGCCGAGCGCCATGGCCTGGCTGCTGGTGCTGAACGGCCCACAACGTGGGCGCCAGCTTAGGCTGGCCGACGCGGTGACCGTGGGGCGCGCCGAGACGAGCGACATTGTGTTGCCCGACGCGGCGGCGTCACGCCGGCACGCGCAGGTGAGGTTGGTGGGTGAGCGCTTTTACATCGACGACCTCGGGTCGAGCAACGGGACATTCGTCAACGGGCTTGGCATCCCGATGGCGCAACCGGCCCAGCTCCGAGATCGAGACGAGATTCGAATGGGCAACACGACGATGCTCTTTATCCAGGCGGCGAGCCCGGAGGACCTCACGGCGGAAGCCAAGCGACGGCTTGACCAGTTCGACAGTGTGTGGCGCGACTTGACGCGGTCGGTACACCATGATTGACGTCGAGCAGTTTCTGTCACTCTCCGGGATGCTGGTCCACGGCCTTCTTCGCGAGGCGATTGGCTACACTGTTCAGCAGGCGATCCCTTACTATCATGGCATCGTCGGCTATGTGGTTGAAGCTCCGATGCTCTGGATCCGCCACTCTCGTTTTCCAATCCTGTTCATTGCCTACGACCAACGCCGGCCAGAGATCCTGGAAGATGTGGTCAAGCAGCTCGAGATGGGGCAGGCAACAGAGTACTTTGCGCTGCTGGTGGTGGTGCCGACGCGGGCGGGAACCGGGAACGAGGCCGAGGAGCTGCGACACATGGTGGCCGATTCAGTGTACCGGCACGACTTTGTCGTGGTGGATCGCCAGCACCTGGCGAGCATCATCGCGCAGAGCAGCGCGCAGCGCCTGGTCGAGATTGTCCTCGAGCAAGGGATCGAGCTGTCCAGCCTTTCGCCCTACGTCACGAAAGGGCCGGTGCCTGAGAACATGTTCTTTGGCCGCGAAAAAGAGATCAAGGCCATCACGCAGACAATCCAGCACAGCAACTATGCCCTCGTCGGCGGACGGCAGATCGGCAAAAGCTCGATTCTGCTCAAGCTAACCAAGCTGCTCGACCGAGATCCTCGCTACCGGGCGCTGTACATCAACTGCGAGGACAAGTTCGACTATGACGACCTGTTTCAATCGTTGCCCGATGAAGCCCAACTGCCGGCCGGCAGCCACGAGCCACTGGCTTTTCGCCAGCTTGCTCACCGCCTGCAGCGTGGCTCGGCGCCTGGGCGGTTGGTCTTTTTGTTGGACGAGGTGGACGAGCTTCTGGCGTTCGATGTGCAGCCTGAGAACCGGATGCAGTTGTTCAAATCTTTCCGCTCGCTGTCACACGAAGGCGCGTGTCGCTTTGTTTTCTCTGGCGGGCGCACGCTCTACCAACACCTCCACGACTCGCAGTCTCCCTTTTTCAACTTTTGCCAGGAGCTGGCGCTCGGGCCGCTGCTGGCCAAGAGCGTCGCCGAGATCGTCAGCAAGCCGATGCACCAGTTGGGCATTGAATTGCCTGACGAGGATCTTTTTGTCGAGCGGCTCATCGAGGTCAGCTCCTGCCATCCAAACCTGGTGCAGTGGTTATGTGATCGCCTTGTACGCGGGGCGGTT
>DATHUZ010000809.1:0-4255 GCA_035461725.1 Anaerolineae bacterium | reverse complement strand
GAGCGCCGCCTGCCGGTCTTTGAAAGACCCGGTGGGCCCCTGGCGCTCATCCTTGATATAAATGTTTGGCCGACCGAGCATCATACCCAGGTTGACCGCCTGTACAAGCGGTGTGCCACCCTCTCCCATGCTGAGCACGTTGTCGACGTGTTGCAGCGGCAGCAACTCCCAATACCGCCACATACCAAATGGGCGCCGCGCCAGTTTCTCGGGCCAATCTTTGCCGAGTGCATCGTAATCGTAGGCCAGATCGAGCCACTCTCCTCCACACGCCGAGCAGCTCGCAGGCCATCTGGGACCAGAAGATCCCTCGGGCGCCACCCGAGTACCCTCGGGCGCCACCCGAGTACGCTCGGGCGCGCTCTCCAAAGCTTCCCTCTGTCCACAGGCGGGGCACTCGACCCACAGCCGCTTGGTTACCTGTTGCATTACCACTCTGTCGTCCTTTCGTGGCGTTGATTTATCATCGCCGTTGATTTATCATCGCACTGCTCTATCATCCTGTCCCGTGTGCGTGAATACCTTGGTGTGAGCCGGTTAGCTGCGGGTCTGCCTTGTCAGGCCTCGGGCAACCTCTACTTTGCGCACCGCGTTCAGGACCTCGTCTCGTGTCACCGGCTTTCGCAGCCACAAGTCTGCCCCCAGCTTCAGGCCATGCTCCAGCCCCTCGACGATGCTGCACAAGATAACCGGCACGTCCTTCGTCTCGCGGTCTCCCTTCAGTGCTCTCAACACCTGCCAGCCATCCATGCGGGGCATGACGATGTCGAGCGTAATCGCCGCCAGCCGTGGTGCCAGGCGTCGCGCGACGTCGACGGCCTGTGGTGACTCGACGACCCCCACTACCTGGTAGCCTTCCATCTCCAGGTAGCGCTTCAGCAGCGTCAACACCCCCCGATCGTCGTCCACCACCAGGACCACATTCCGCGCTTCGGAACCTACACTCGCCCCATCGTCCCTTTCAGGTGTTGCCCGAGTACCCTCGGGCGAGTACCCCTCGGGCGTTGGCGGCTGGGGTGCGCTCGTGTCGGCGGGCATGGCCCTGTTGGCTATGGCCCCGCCCGGCGGCTCTTCCGCCACAGCCCGAGGGGTGCTCGAGACAGCCTCGTCTCTGCCCACTTCGGGCGCAGTGGGTGCGTCGGCCGGGGGTTTGGCGAGGGCGACCGGAGACTCGTCATCCTCTCTCCTCCGGCGATCGTCACCTTCTGATTCAGCAGAAGCAGCTGGTGCATGGGAAGCAGGAGAGGGGACGGGCTTGTAGAGCGGCAGCGTGAAGAAAATCGTCGCCCCCCTCCCCGGTGCGCTCTCTACCCAGATCTTGCCCCCCTGTATCTCGACAAAGCTTCGGCTAATCGCCAACCCCAGCCCTGTTCCACCGGCGCGCCGCGTCGTCGAAGCATCCACCTGTTGGAAGGGAATAAAGAGTCGCGCCTGAGCATCTTCATCGATGCCAATCCCCGTATCCGCCACCGAGATCGTTGCAAAATCGGAAGTGAGGTCAGGCTCCTGCCCGGCTCCTACCCAGGCACTGATTGTGATGTGCCCCTTTTCTGTGAACTTGGCGGCGTTCGATGTCAGGTTGAGCAGCACCTGCCTCACCCGCTGGGCGTCGGCCCACACAGCCGGCAAGGGTTCGGCGATATTCGTGCGCAGCTCGATGGGCTGGTCCTTCAGGAGGGCGCGCGTTGCGCTCACCACGGTGTTGAACACATCAGGCAGCGACACTTCGTCGAGCGACAGGTCCATCTTGCCCGCTTCGATTTTCGACATGTCCAGGATGCTGTTGATCAAGCCCAGCAGGTGCTGGCCGCTGCCATAGATCGAGTTCAGGTCCGCCTCCTGGAGGTCGGTTAATGGCCCGTCGATCCCCTTCAGCATCACCCGTGAGAAGCCAATAATCGAGTTGAGCGGCGTGCGCAGCTCGTGCGACATGTTGGCCAGGAACTGGGTTTTTAGTCTATCGATCTCGCGCAACTGCTCGGCGGTCTCGACCAACCGCTGGTAGGCGCGTGCGTTCTGGATGGCAATCGACGCCTGGGTCGCAACCGTCGTCAGCAGCTCCACATCCTCCTGCCGGTACGCGTTGGGCATATAGCTCTGCACCGACAGCACACCAAATACATGATCGCGGAACACAAGTGGCACGCCGATGTACGAGCGCGTCCTCCGCTCGCCCAGGCTGATCGCACGGAAGGAACGCGCAGAGCTCAAGGCAGGCACCGGCACACCAGGCGCAAAGTCGCGCAGCAGGAGGTCAGGGACGTAGAGCGGAGCGCCTGTAGTCAGCACCTCGCCGGTGATCCCGGGCTCCTTGTGAATGTTGCGCGGCGATGCCTCGATGCGCCCCTCGTCACCCGTCATCAGAGGAAACTCGATGGTGCCCGTCACCTCGTCGTAGAGCGCCACGTAGAACGACTCGGCGTCCATGATCCGGCCGATCTGCTCAAAGAGCGCTTCAAGTACTCCATCGAGGTCGAGGGCCGCGGTGATGTCCAGGCCGACACGGTGAAGGGTAGCCAACTGTTCAGCACGATGCTGCGTATCGGCCAGCAGGCGCGCATTCTCCAGGGCCAGGCCCACCTGGTCGGCGATCGCCTGGACCAGGACGATCTCGTCATCTGTCCACATGCGTGGCTCGTCCGTTTCCTGCAAATCCACCGCGCCAATCACCTGGTCGCGAAACTTGATCGGCACTGCGAGTGCGGCCAGTGCGTCATCGCCGTCGCCGGGCTGCGGGTACCGATTCGCCGCGGAGTCAGACTCGACCCGAGTACTCTCGGGCGCCACCCGAGTACTCTCGGGCGTGTTGTGCAACACTACCCTGTTCTCGGCGAGTGCGAGCCGCAGCTCGGATGGCCAATCGTCCACCACCACGGGCGTACCCGCACCCCGACGGTACTCGTACGCCAGCTCACCAGAAGCGCCGGCGGCTGCGGCCGTCGACCGCACCCATTCCTGTTCCACAAAGCGCCGGTGCAGGGCCTGCACTTCCTGGAGTGCCTGTTGGGTCTGCTCGAATAGGAGGGCGTTCTCGATCGCCACTGCCACCTGGTCGGCCAGAGCGCTCAGCATCACGACGTCCTCACCGTCATAGGCCTCCGGGCTCGTGCTCTGCACGTCCAGCACACCGATCACGTGCCGAGGGTACTCGGCCTGAGTACTCTCGGCCTGAGTACTCTCGGGCCCACTCACCTGCAAAGGCAGCGCCATCTCCGAGCGGGTGCCGGGCAGCTCCGGATTGTCAAAGTAGACAGCATCCCGGCCCACGTCGAGCGCGATCCGGGGCTCACCCGTCGCTGCCACGCTGCCGACTATGCCCACCTCGACCTTGAGCTTGTGTCCGGCGGCCAGCATTCGTTGGCCGCCCTCGCTGCTCGCTGCGCGCAGGATCACATACTCACTCCGAGTACCCCCGGGCGAACCCGAGTACCGCTCGGGCGAACCCGAGTACCGCTCGGGCGTCCTGCTTACCCGCGTCGACCCATCCGCACTGCCCGGCTCTCCGCGTGACGAGGAACCTGCGCTCGACGACGAGCCTGCGCTCGCCGGCGAGCGCCATGGGCTGCCGGAGGCATAATCGACCCCGGGTCGGATCGCGTCCTCCAGCAAAAAGATGCCCACGTGATACCAACCAAAGCGCTCGCTGATCAGCATGGCCACCTGGCGCAGCAACTCGTCCAGGTCACGCACCGAGGCGATCGCGTGCGCTACTTCCGCGCTGATCTGGAGCTGACTCGCGCGCCGTCGCATCTGATCCGTCACGGCTGCCAGCTCGCCGGTACGCTCCTGGACGCGCCTCTCCAGGTTGCGACCCCACTCCTCCAGCTCACGATGCGAAGCCCGCAAGCTCGCCGCCATCTGCGTAAAACTCTCTGCCAGATCCTCCAGCTCATCCCCTGTCTTGATCTCGATCGAATAGTCGAGCCGGCCCTCTGCAATCTCTTTGGCTCCCGCCTGCAGCGCCAGGATCGGCCGCACCACGCGGCGTGGAACCAGGGCGCCCAGGGCTCCTGCAGCCACTGCTCCCACCAGGCCCAACAACGCCAGCAGGTACAACATGGTGCGCGCACCCGCCGTCGCCTCACTCACCGGGAGCTCTGCCACGAGTGTCCAATTCGTGCCCGCCAGCGCTTCTGCTGCGCCGATCACCTGCTTTTGCGCCAGCCCCTCGTACTGCGCCACGGTCGACGCCGCCGGGTCTCCCGTGGCAAGCGCACTCGCCACGATCTGCTCCACCAGTTCCACCCTGGAAGCA
>DATHUZ010000808.1:0-3565 GCA_035461725.1 Anaerolineae bacterium | reverse complement strand
CAGTGGCGGGCAGGAGCGAGTTTTCGCTGCGCTTTTTTTCGACGGCGTGGGGCTTGGTCGCCGTGGCGCTCACCTATCGCCTGGGACGCAGGCTCCTGCTCAACCGGTGGGTGGCGGCCGCGGCCGCCCTGCTGGCTGCCGTGTCGGCTTACCTGGTGTGGTATGCTCAGGAAGGCAAGATGTACAGCCTCGTCGTCTTGCTCGCGCTGGCCTCCACCGAGTGCTATGTCAGCGCGCTGCGGGGTGGGGGCAGGGCGCGCTGGCTGGCCTATGTATTGGTGACAACGGCGGCCTTTTACGTGCACCTGGTTGCCGCGTTGCTCGTCGCGGCCCATGCCCTCGCCTTTGCCATCGTGCCGCGGGCGGTGCGCGGCGCACGGTGGCGCGGCTGGCTGGCCTCGATGGCAGCCCTCACGCTGCCCTACGTGCCGCTCCTCGCCTGGCAAGTGCCGATGCTGCGCGCGCAGGCAGAAACGGGCTACAGTGCTGTAGCTCCGGGCGACATGATCCACTCGCTGCTGACCAGCTACAGCCTGGGCGTGATGCCGCCGGCCTCGCCCTGGTGGCTCGTCCCTTTCGTGGCCGCGTTCCTCGCGCCGCTGTTGTGGCGAGGCGAGAGCGACGCGCCACGCTTTTCCAGGGGGCTGCTCGCGACGTGGGCGATCTTGCCGGTGCTGATCTTTGGCCTGGTCAATCTGATGAGGCCGATGTACACCGCGCGCTACCTGATCTTTGTGCTGCCGGCGTTCTTTCTGCTGATCGCGGCGGGGATCGGGACCCTCGCGCGCCGGTCCCGGCCCTTGGCGGCAGCGCTGCTGGTGGTGGTGATCGCCCTGAACGTGCGCGGGCTGTGGGTGCAGGCGCGCACACCGCTCAAGTCGGACTTGCGCGGCGCCACACGCTACGTGACCGAGCGCCTGCAGCCGGGGGAGCTGGTTCTGTTCCAGATCCCGTATGGACGCTACTCGTTCGAGTACTATGCCGAGATAGAGCGCCCGCACCCGGCCGCGGCCATCAGTGAGGATGGGGCAGGGAGTTCGGCGCCGGGAGGGCCCGTGTGGCGTGCCCTGATACCCGTGGCAGTGCGCCATGTGCCGCTGGTGTGGGCCGAGGGGCTGTATACGAATGCGGGCATGACGCCTGAAGAGGTCGACAGGCTGATGGCCGGGCAGGTGGCGGGCCACCAGGCGGTGTGGCTGGTGGCGAGCGAGGTCGAGCTGTGGGACGAGCGCGGCCTGGTGGAAGCGTGGCTCGCAGAGCACGGCGAGCTGACGGATCGGCGGGACCTGGTGCGGGTGTCGGTGTACCGGTATGCGCTCGGCGAATAACGACAAGCGGGAAGGTTGGAAGGTTGGATGACTTTGGATCGTGAGACAAGTGTAGGAGGAGTGACGTGGATATAGAAGTAGGTATGGCAGCGCCCGATTTCGAGCTGGAGAGCCACCTGGGTGGCAGGGTGCGGCTGAGTGAGTATCGAGGTAGGCAGAACGTTCTGGTCGCCTTTTTCCCACTCGCCTGGACGCCCGTCTGAACGAACCAGATGTCTTCGTACCAGGAAGCGCTTCCTGCGTTCGAAGGCTATAATACCCAGGTGCTGGGTATCAGCGTCGATCATGTTCCCTGTCTCAAAGCGTGGGCTGAGAGCCTGGGAGGCATCAGCTATCCGCTGCTGAGTGACTTCTGGCCGCATGGCGCGGTAGCGCAGGAGTGGGGGGTGTTTCGCGCAGCGGAGGGCAAGTCGGAGCGTGCGCTCTTTTTGGTCGACAAGGAAGGGATCGTGCGCTACGTCGACGTGCACGACATCGACGAGCTGCCCGACAGCAAGGAGCTGTTCCGGCTGCTGGGCGAGATGGAGCCGTTTGTGCTCAGGCGGCAGAAGTAGCGTGATGGAAGGCTGGAGGAATGGAAGATTGGAAGACTGGACGGTGGCCGCACCTTGTACAGTCTGCCCCAGCCTTCCAACCTTCCAGCCTTCCAATCTTGCGGCGCCCGGCTTGCACGATTTCTGATTCGCGGTTATAATGAAGCGTGCTTCTTTATACTTGACAAATTACAAAAGTGTGATAACATCATTGTCACCATGATACTAGATATTGTGGGTACTATGCATCGACATACAAGCACTTGGGGGTGGTCATTGTTTTTCGTTGTGCGGTGCTGTGCACTGGCGATTTTGCTGATGGGCCTGGCAGGATGCGCGGGGCAGGAGCCAGACGCGCCTCCCGCCGCGGGTGAGTCGCGGCCGGCGGCGGCGGGGGCGACGGTCGCAGCCGTGTCGCCGACAGCGGCGGTGCCGGCGAGCGCAACGCCGGTGCCCGCCACTGCGACGCCGGTGCCCACCCCGACCCCGCCGGCACCGCTCGCCGCCCTGGTGAACGGCGATTATGTCTTTTTGGCTGACTATGAGCAGCGCGTCGCCCAGTACGAGCAGGCGCTGCGCGATCAAGGGGTCGATTTGAGCACGGCCGACGGCGCGGCGCTGCTGCAACAGGCGCGCGCCGACGTGCTGGAAGGGCTGATCGATGGAGTGTTGATCGAGCAGGGCGGGGCCGAGCTGGGCATCACGGTCGGCGAGCAAGAGGTGACAGGCCAGCTCGAAGCGGACGTGGCGACCGGAGGGGGAGAGGCGGCGTTTGCGGAGTGGCTGGAGGCGACAGGGCAGACGCGCGACGATTACCGGGAGATGCTTCGCCAATCGCTGGTGGGGCAGCGCGTGATGGAGGCGGTGACGGCGGGAGTGCCGCCGGAGGCGGAGCAGGTGCACGTGCGGCACATCCTGCTGGGCAGCGAGGAAGAAGCGCTCCAGGTGGCGTCGCTGCTCGAGGGGGGTGCCGACTTGATCGAGCTGGTGCGCATCCACTCGCTGGACGTGGCCACGCGCGAGAATGGTGGGGATCTGGGCTGGTTTCCACGCGGCCTGGTGGCGCCCGAGCTGGAAACCGCGGCCTTTGGCCTGCAGCCGGGGCAGATCAGTGAGGTCATCCGCCTGGGGGAGGGATATCACATTCTCCAGGTGGTGGAGCGAGAGGCTGCTCGCGCGCTGCCGGTCGATATGCAGATCCAGCTCAGGCAGGCGATGTTCGAGCAGTGGCTCGAGGGGCGGCGCGCCGCCGCGGTGGTCGAGCGTTTTGTGGGAGAGTAGAGACCAGACTTCCGATGTTTCGTTCCGCAGCGACGGCTCTGAGGACAAGCAGGAATCTGGCACAAGGCGGGCGCCTGATCATGGTGGAAACATCGGAAGTCTGGCTTTGTAGACAAGGGCTTTGTAGACAAGGGCTTTGTAGACAAAGCTGGGGATATCTGGTATAATACATAACCGGAGGATGAATGCAGTTTCGCCGAACTAGGCTGGTCTGGGTTCTGCTGGCCATAATCGTCATGCTACTCCTGGTGGCTGCAGGTTCCGCCGCCGCCTTCTTTTTGCTACGCCCGCAGGAGCCCGCCGACACGGCCTGGCAGGACCCGATCTCGGCCGTCGTGCCCGATCAGGTGGCCCCGGATCTGGCGCTCTACCCTCTCGCCGGCGCATCGGAGCTGGATACGATCGATGCGGCGATCGCGAACG
>DATHUZ010000807.1:0-2795 GCA_035461725.1 Anaerolineae bacterium | reverse complement strand
TCGTCCCCGCTCCCTCGAGCCTTCGAGCCTGCCGCACCGGCACGTCGGGTCTGAACGCCGTCCATGACAACAAGGCATTCGTCGCCCGCAGCCCGCGGCCGCAACCCGCGGCCGCAACCCGCGGCCGCCGGCGGCAAACTTGTGCCCCGCTGCACCAAGTACGGTCACAATGAACCTGCAGGGTTGTCATTGCGAGGAGCGGAGCGACGAAGCAATCCCCACCTCGCATATCCAAATCAACTTGCCCAGGTACTGGCCGCCGTGGCAGACCACCGACAGGCTGCGCGGCGTGGGCTCGGCGAAGCGCAGCCAGATCGGATTGGTAAAGCAGCGGTAGGTGGTGCCGCCGCGATCGGTGGCCGTGGCGAGGCGGATGTAGCCCGGGCCGGCGGGCAGGCCCTGGGCGAGGACCTTGGTGGTGCCAGGTGCCCAGCGGATGCGGGCGCAGGCGGTGTCGCTCATGCCGGCGAAATAGTAGCGCACATCCAGCCACTCGACGGGGCCAAACTCGTCGCTGCTGGCGGCCTGCACGTCAACCTCGACCCCGCTGCTGCCGTCCGCGGGCAGGATCTGGCCGAGCTCGGCTCTCTCTCCGCCGCAGGTAACGGTAAAGTTGAGCACCGGGCCGTCGGTGACCACGCAACTGGCGCTGCGCAGGGCCGTGGCAATCTCGGATTCTGTCGGCGCGCGGCGCGGACCGGCGGGGTTACGATGAGGCAGGTAGAGCAGGGTGCGCGCCTTGCCGAGGGCATTGTCGTCGGCGCGGAATCCATTCCAGTCAACCCACCATCCTTCGCTCCAGTTAAAGCTGCCGTGCGCGTCGCTGCCGGCGAGCAGCACAAAGCGTGGGTCGGCCTGCGCCGCTTTGTAACGCAGCATCCGATCCCACACCTCGATCCCCTCCGCGCTCGCGCCCTCGTGCCACGGCTCGGCCGGCTGCCACTGCTCGAACGGGTTCTCTTCCTTTCCGGTCTGGAAGCGCATCGTGCCGTTCCACGCTTCCATGCCGTGGATCGGCTGAGCCAGGTCGTGGAACTCCCAGACGCCGCCGGGCGCCTGGGCAATCGCGGCCGGGTGGGCGGCAAAGGCGAGCGCGCCCTGCGCCTGGACCGAGCGCCCCACGAGTTTCGGCTCGACGTTGCCCTTCCGGTTGACGCCCGTGAGCACCGCTTCGAGCTGGTAGATCGGCCCAAAGAGGTGTTTGAAGAGATCCACTGCACAGCCGGGCAGGGCCTTGACCACCGCCGACAGCAGGTTCTTGCGCGCAAACGCGCCCGGGATCAGTTTGTCGAGGGTGGGGCCCAGGACGAGCATGTGCAGGGTGTTGTCTCCCTTGCCCGGGATACCCAGGACCGTCACCTCCTCGCCGCGCAGCAGGCGCAGGCGGTCGTCCGACAGGTGCTGGAGCTCGTGCCCCAGGTCATCCCAGGGCGTGGCTGCGTGCAGCGGCTCCCAATAGGGATTGTTCTCGGCCAGGTCGACCGAGTGGTCGGTCACCACCAGCCAGTCGAGGCCGATCGCAACCGCGGCCGCGCGCGTGTCGGCGATGGGGTTGCCGAATTCCTTGACGTCGTTCGTATAGCTCGAGTGGTAGTGCGTGTCGCCATAGTACCACTGTGGCGAGCCGCGCATCGGCAGTGGCTCGGCGGCGAGCTCGATCGCGAGCGGGCGCACGGCGTCTACCGGCACGCCGAGCCCGGCCGGGCCGCACCTGCCGCGAAAGACGACCGTGAGCAGCAGGCGCCGGCCCCGCTCCGCGGTCTTGAACGCCGGCAGCGGCAGCGAGGGCGGAGCGCCGGGGGGCGAGCCTGGCGGGCGGTAGGCCCACAGCCGGCGGTCGATGTCGCCCAGGCCCTGGGTATAGCAGTGGACCTCTTCCCACGGCTTTTCTGCCCACGGTTGGCCATCGTCTGGCGCCTCGAGCACGACGATTTCGTCGAGGTGGACGCCGGCGCCGGCACCGTCGCGCACGACGAACGAAAAAGGGATGGTGTCGCAGTTGGGCTCCAGGCGCCAGGGGGCGTCGGCCCAGTAGGTGGGGATCAGGTGCCCGGCCCCCTTGGGCTGAGCGACCGCGCCAGGGGCGAGCGGCTCACCCACGGTGCGATCCTCGAGCACCCGTCCCAAATAGTCGATCACGTGCTGCCTGGCACTCTTCCTGACTGTCTTTGTCATGGCTCCTCCTCGCTTTTTTGCTTGCGCTGCCAATCGAGCAACCACTGTGTCGATAACCGCTGTGCCGGACTGTGGTCCGGCACGAGTGCGAAAGGTCCGCTGTGCCAGACTCTGCTCCGGCGTGGGCGAAGAACGATCAGACGGCCATGGCCAGGTCGCGCCGGTGCTGAGACGCGGCATCGCCAAACAGGATGGCGCCGTACGCCGCCAGGTCGCCCACCTCTTCCAGCTCACTCCGGACGTGGCGCCGCGCCTCGAGGAACGCGAGGCCCACGTTCTCCAGGGTAAAGAGCGCCTCGTAAAAGGCGCGGGCCAGGATGCCCGCACCGGCGTCGGTGGCGCGGCCCACATCATGGCGGTCGATCAGCAGGGTCTTCGCCCCCGCACGCAGCGCATGATAGGCCGCGGACGCGCCCACAACGCCGCCGCCCACGACGATTACATCATATGCATTGTTTGCATTGTTCATGGCTGATGGTCCCGTTGCTAGGTTAGGCCGCCGCGGTGGGCAACATGGTCGCGGCGAAACGCTCCAGCGCCTCCAAATGCTGCTCTGGTTTGGTAAAGCCGGACCCCATCGTGTTGAGCGTCAGATGGGTTGCGCCCTCGGCGCGCCAACC
>DATHUZ010000806.1:0-3132 GCA_035461725.1 Anaerolineae bacterium | reverse complement strand
CTCCACTCGCAGCCAAAAACCAGGATGCGCGGCCCGCCGTTGCTCGCGGCCGTGGCCAGCGCCGCGTCGATCTGAGCCAGCACCTGCATTTCGCCGTCGACCGGCTGGCTGATGGCCTTCACCGGGCAGGTGACGACGCAGTTGCCGCACCCTGTGCAGAGCAGGGGGTCGATCTGCGACAGGTCCAACGCTCCTTCTCGCTTGCGCATCGAAATCGCGCCAAACGGGCAGGCCGTCACGCAACTGCCGCAGCCCGTGCACAGCGTTTCATCGACCGCCGCGACGGGCGCCTGGCTGCTGACCTGGCCCGCCCGCAGGTGGCGCACCGCTCTGAAGGCGGCGCCTGTGGCCTGAAACTCGGCCTCGTTCCAGTCCACCGGAGAGTGCGCCGCGCCGCAGATATAGATACCCCGCTCGGCATAGTTCTGCGGCCGCAGGCGATAGCGCACCTCGGGGAAAAAGCCGTTCTCATCCTGGGCAATGCCCAGCCTGTGCGCTACTACGCTCGCGTCCGCCTGCGGGACCAGCGGCGAGGCCAGGACGACGCGGTCGTAGGGCAGGTGGCGTTCGGTGTGGGTCAGCTCGTCATAGACCTGGACCTCGTCGGCGGTGACCGTGGGCGGCGACGAGGGCGCGTAGCGCAGAAACTGCACGCCGGCCTTCAGCGCCTGGGTCACTCGGTCGGCGTGCATGTCCTCGTCGAGCAGGTACAGGTCGCGGAACAGGAGCGTGACGTCGGCCTGGGGGTTGGCCGCCTTGACCTCCATCGCTTGCTTGAGCGCGCCGAGGCAACACACGTTTGAGCAGTAGGGCACCGATTCGTCGCGCTGCCCGGCGCAAAGGATCATCACCACGTTGGCGGGCGATGCCCCAGCGTGGAGCTCGCGCTCGAACTCGAGCTGGTTGACGACCCGCTGCCCGTCGTAGCGGAACCGGCCCCACGGCCGCGCAGTCTGCGCCCCGGTGGCCACGATGATGGCACCCACTTCGAGCGGTTCCCCGGACCCGTTGACCCGCACCGAGTACCGGCCGGGGTGCCCCGCGACACCCGTTACCTCGCTTTGGAGGGAGTCGGGGATGCTCGGGTGACCGGTCACCGCCTTGACCGTCTGGTCGACGAACTGGGCCGCATCCTGCCCATCCGGGTAAAGGGTGTGTACGGCGCGCAGCATGCCACCCAGCGTCGATTCTCGTTCTACCAGCGTCACGTCCTGGCCGACATCGGCCAGCGTCAGCGCGGCGGTCATGCCGGTCAGGCCCCCGCCGATCACCACTGCCCCGGGCACCACCTCCGCCCGGATCGACCGGCGCGGTTGCCGCACCGCGATCTCGGCGGCCCCCATGCGGATCAGATCGAGCGCCTTCAGCGTCGCGGCGTGCGGGTCATCCCCGTGTACCCAGGCACTGCCCTCGCGGATGTCCACCAGCTCAAATTGATCGCCATCCAGGCCGGCTTGCTCGCACGCGGCCCGGAAGCGTGGCTCCATCGTGCGCGGGGTGCAGCCGGCCACGATGACGCGGTTGAGCGTCTCTTGGGCAATGGCCGCGCCGATGGCGGCCAGCCCGTCAGGCGTGCACGAGTAGCAGAGGCGCCGGGCCAGGCATACCCCCGGCAGCTCACGAGCCCCGCTCTCCAGCGCCGGCATGTCCAGGATCGAGGCGATCTTGTCGCCACAGTCACAGATGAAAACACCGAGCTTGACGTCGTTCATCACACGACCTCCTCTGCGGCCCTGTTCGTGGTGAGCTCGGCCAGAAGTGCGGCATGGTCGGCGAACCGTGGGGCCTGGTAGTGATGGCCACACACCCGGCAGTCGACGGCCTCGAACTCGCACGCCCAGGCGTGGCTCGTCCGCGCGCCGCCGGTGATGTCGGCCAGGGTGATGGCCCCCGTGGGGCACACCAGCACGCAGGTGCCACACTCGATGCAGGCGGCGGAGGCGATCTGGAATGGGGGGCTGACCTTTTTCTCGATGCCACGCTCGATCAGGCTGATGGCGCCCACGCCGACGATCTCGTGGCAGGCGCGCACGCACAGACCGCACAGGATGCAGTCGTTGGGCTCCATGCTGAACCGCGGCATGGTCACGCCCAGGTCTGCCGCCATGGCCCGGATGAGGGGCACGTGCGCCGACGACGCCATCAGCAGCTCGATGGTGGTGCGGCGCGAACGACGCACCTTTTCCGAGTCGGTGCGCACAATCAGCCCCTCTTCGCAGGGGTATGCGCAGGCGGGGACGAGCTGTCCCCCGCGGCGGTTCTCCAGCTCGACGATGCACATCCGGCAGGCGGCAAATGGCGCCAGCGCCTCGTGGTAGCAGAGGGTGGGGACGGCAATGCCGATCTCGCGCGCCGCTTCCAGGAGGGTGCGGCCTTCCGAGACCTGGATTTCCCGGCCGTCTATCGTCAACGTGATCATGCGTCCCTCCCTTGGCCCGCGGCTCCCTCGCCTGCGCTTGGGACAGGCAGGACAGGCTCCTTCGCGACCAGAATATGTTCCGAAACCGGCACGTGGGCGAGCCCCATCGTCTCCAGCCATTCCAGGTCGCAGCGCAGGCAGCGCTTGCATTCCTCCTGGATCGTCACCTCATCCAACAACAGCTCCACCTCCCGAAAGTTACCGCGCCGCGCGTCAACTGGGATCTCGCGCGTCTGTGGACGCGTCGCCGTGGCGTACTGCTCGAGATCGAACAACTGCTCGACCACTTCGTAGCCGGGCTTGACCGTCACGGCCCCGACCCGGCCGGTGCGTAGATAATCATCCACGGTGTCGGCCACGCGGTTGCCCTGGGCTACGGCTTCGATGACCGTCGATGGGCCGAGCGCCAGGTCGCCGGCGGCGAACACGCCCGGGCGCGACGTGGCCAACGCCCTGTCTACCGCGCAGGTCCCGTCACGCACTGTTTCGATGGTGCCGTCATTCCAGAACAGATCCGGCTCCTGGCCGATGGCCGGGATGAGCACATCCACGTCCAGCGTGAACTCGGAACCGTCGATGGCCACCGGGTGCCGGCGGCCGCTGGTGTCGAACTGGCCCAGCTCCTGGCGGATCAGCTCCACGCCGGTCACCTGGCCGTTGCCCAGGACGCGGGTGGGGTTGGTCAGGAAGTGGAACTGGATGCCCTCTTTTTC
>DATHUZ010000805.1:0-6391 GCA_035461725.1 Anaerolineae bacterium | reverse complement strand
GAGCCAGCTCGTCGATCCTGTTCACCTTACCTGCCTCCCGGCTCAGTATAGGCGGAAATAGGGTAGGTGACAAATTAGAAAAAGGTGCCGGTTCTCTTGACCGCCTCGAGTCGCCCTCGAGGAAGTTTGTTCTGCATTAAGGATGCGTTAATAAACTGTGCAAATACTTGACAAATTCTGAATAGTGTGTTATACTGCGCCACAGTACGAAGAGGAGGACGTGACATGTCGAACAACGGACACAAACAGGACCAGAGTGTACAATCCGACGCGATCATTCGCGCACAGGGTATCAAGAAAACGTACAACACCGGCAAGGTGACGGTCGAGGCGCTGCGCGGCGTCGACCTCGAGGTGAGCCGCGGCGAGATGGTGGCTGTCATGGGCCCGTCGGGCTCGGGCAAGACGACGCTGCTCAACACCCTGTCGGGCCTCGACGAGATCGACAGCGGCGTGATCGAGATCGACGGCCGTGACCTGGCGGCGATGAGCGACAGGGAGCGCACCGCCTACCGGGCCGCCAACATGGGCTTTGTCTTCCAATTCTACAACCTGCTGCCTGTGCTGTCGGCCGTCGAGAACGTCGAGATGCCGCTGCTGCTCAACGGCCGCCGCCCCGACGCCCGCGCCGCGCGTCGTAAGGCGCTCGACGCCCTCGAAAGAGTGGGCCTCGCCGGCCAGGTAGACCAGCTCCCTGGCGAGCTGTCTGGCGGCCAGCGGCAGCGTGTGACCATCGCCCGCGCCCTCGTCAACAACCCCGCCATCGTGTGGGCCGACGAGCCCACGGGCGACCTCGACTCCAAGACGGCGCAAGAGATCCTCGATCTGATGCGTCGCCTCAACCGTGAAAACGGCCAGACCTTTGTGATCGTCACCCACGATCCCAACATCGGTGCCCAGGCTGACCGCATCATCACCATCCGCGACGGCTTGTGCGAGGATTGCCAGAGCGAGATCGTACCGGCGCCCGCGTTTGCGACGGTCAACTAGGTGATCGGGAATCAGGGAATCGGGGTAACGGGCAGCCGATACCCGCTTCCTGGTACCCGCTCCCCGTTACCCGGAACACGGAGAACAATCACATGAACGAAGTATTCGGCATTCCCGCAGACACATTATTGATCGCCCTCCTCGTCGCCTCGGCTCTGATCGTGGCCCTGGTGGCAGTGAGCGCCTGGCTATATCCACTGCCGTTCCGCCTCGGGCTGAGGAACCTGCCGCGGCGCAGGGCGCAGACGGCCCTCGTCATCGGTGGCCTGGCCCTGTCGACCATGATCATCACCAGTGCCCTCGGCATCGGCGACACAATCGACTATTCGACCAAGGCGGGTGTCTATGACAGCCTCGGCACCGTCGACGTACAGATCGGCACGGGCGCCGCGGCCACGGCCGGTGGTAGCTTTTTCCGCTCGGCGCCCGAGCGCAGCGATGACGGTGCGGGCTGGTTTGACGCCGCGGTTGCTGGCGACATCGCCGGCCTCGTCGATGGCGTAATGCTCGACGGTCTCGCCGCTGTCGTGATCCAGACTCTGCCGGTGGCGAGCACCGCGTCGAGCTTGTCGGAGGCGGGGGCGCAGGTGCGTGGCGTCGACGTGCTCGCCGGCGATGGCCTGGCCCTGCCGGAAGGGCTGGCGGCGCTCGGAGCAGGGGAGGTGTTGGTGAACGCCTCGCTTGCCCGCGAGCTCGACATCTCGCCCGGCGACACGCTCCTGCTCATCAAGGGGATGCCGGCGCCTGTCGAGGTGGCGGGCATCGTGCCGGATGGTGGGCTAAGTGGTGCCACCCCAGCCGTCCTGGCCCCTCTCGCCTGGGTGCAGGACTTTTTCGGGCGCGACGGTGAGATCAATGCCCTGCTCGTGTCGAATGCCGGCGACGCCGAGACCGGCGCCACGCTCACGGCGCAGGCCGTGGCTCTGCTCGACCCTGTGGTAGCCTCTGCCGGGCTCGTCGTCAGCCCGATCAAGGCCGATGGGCTCGAAGCCGCGGCGAGTGGCGCCGAGTTTATCACCACACTCTTTATCACCTTTGGCACTTTTTCGATCCTGGCCGGCGTGCTCCTCATCTTTCTCATCTTTACCGTGCTCGCCGCCGAGCGCCGCTCCGAGCTGGGCATGAGCCGCGCCGTGGGGCAGCAGCGCGCCGACCTGGTGCGCCAGTTCGTCACCGAAGGTCTGGCCTACAATCTGATCGCCGCGGCCATCGGCGCCGCCCTGGGCGTGGGCGCCGCGCTCCTGCTGGCGGGCACGCTCCTCGATCTGCTGGTTGGCGCCGGTACGCTCGACATCAGGCCACGCGTCACGCTTCGCTCTGTCGCCATCGGCTATACCCTTGGCCTGGTGATCACCTTTGTCACCGTTGGCCTCTCTGCCGTGCGCATCAGCAAGGTGAACATCATCTCTGCCATCCGCGACCTCGACCTGCCATCGCTGCCGCGCCCGTCGCAGTGGACGCTCTTTCTACACCCCTTCCGCGTTTACCGCGAGACGCTGCGCGCTGTCGGTGGGCGGCGGTACGGCGAGGCACTGCGCCTCTTTATGCTCGGCGCGCCCCGGGCGATCTGGAATTTCTGGATGGGCCTGCTGGCGCGCGGCCCCCTGCTCCTCGTCCTCGGCTACCTGATGGCGTGGGTGGGCGTGAACCTGGCCGGGCAAGCGGGGGTCTATGGCCTCGGCGTCGCCCTCTTTTTCGTCGGCCTCGGCCAGCTCGCTGCCTGGCTCGGCCTGTCGCAGCGGCTTGCCTACTCGCTCACCGGCCTGGCCCTCGTCCTTTACTGGATCCTGCCGACGCGCGAGGTGGGTGCACTGGCGGAGCTGGGCACGAACCCTGGCGACTTTTTCATCGGCGGCCTGTTCATGGTCGGCGGGGCCATCATGCTCTTCCTCTACAACGCCGACGAACTGCTGTCACTCTTTGCCGGCGCCCTCGGCAGGCTCGGGCGCCTGCTGCCCGTCGTGCGCGTTGCCATCGCCTACCCTGTTGCGGCCCGCGGCCGTACGGCCACCACACTGGCCATGTTCAGCCTCGTGGTCTTTACCCTAGTCGGCACCGCCACCATCTCGAACACTTTTAGCAACTTTCTCGACGTCGAGAGTGGCAGCGGCGGCTACGACGTGCTGGTGCAGGCCAACCCCTTTAACCCCATCACTGAAGAGGCGCTAGTCGCCGAGATCGACGAGCGCGTCGCCGCCGGTGACATGGCCGCACCTGAGGCCATCGTGCCTGTCGTGTTCGCACCCATCGAGGGCCAGGCGCCGGGCATGGAGCGTGCCGCGAGCTATGCGATCAATGGCGTCGACGCCGCCTTTTTCACCACGCAGCGCCTGGAGCTGAGCACGTGGGCGGCCGGCTATGACAGTGCCGCCGCGGTTTGGTCCGCCCTCGAAGCCGACCCAACCCTCGCCGTCATCGACAACTTTTCGATCGACCGCTCCGGCGACCCCACTTTCCAGGCTGACAACGGCGCCTTCTTTGTGCGCGACATCAGCGCCAGTGCCGATAGCTTCCAGCCGGTGACCATCCGCCTCGCGGGCAGCGACGGCACCGAGCGTGAGTTCACCGTCATCGGTGTGCTGGGCAGCGCGCCCACCTTCTACGGCGCCACGGTCAACGCCGAGGCGGCAGTCACCCTCGGCTACGAGGCGCCCAGCCGCTACTTCCTGCGGCTGCCCCAGGGTACCGACGCCCGCGCGGCCGCGAACGCCGTCGAAGGCGCTTTCTCCCGCAGCGGCCTGCAGA
Organism: Anaerolineae bacterium; assembly: GCA_035461725.1. Taxonomy (GTDB): domain Bacteria; phylum Chloroflexota; class Anaerolineae; order JAAYZQ01; family JAAYZQ01; genus JAFGIA01. The sequence continues at coordinate 2,656 of DATHUZ010000805.1, read as the reverse complement.
CCAGCCTTCCCAAGGAGGAGCTGGCCGAGAGCCGGAGCTCGCTCTTGAGCGTCTTTTACCTGCTCCAGGGGTTCATGGGCCTTGGCCTGCTCGTCGGCATCGCCGCGCTCGGCGTAATCACCATCCGTGCCGTCGTCGAGCGCCGGCAGCAGATCGGCGTCCTGCGCGCCATCGGCTTTCACCGCGACATGGTCCAGGCCGTGTTCCTGGTCGAGAACCTCTTTGTCTCTGGCCTGGGCACCTTTATCGGCTATGCGTTAGCCCTCGGCTTTGCCTACAACCTCTACCTGCAGGTCGCCGCCGACCAGGGCCTGCCTTTCCTACCGCCGTGGCCGCTCCTCATCGGCATCGGCGCTGCGCTACTCGCAGCGACCTTGTTCACGGCCTGGCTGCACGCACGCCAGGCAGCGCGAGTGGTGATTGCAGAGGCTCTGCGGTACAAGGGATAGGAAGCCGGAACTCGGGAAGGATGGAAGGCTCACCTCCTTCCATCCTTCCCCTCTTCTCCCCCCCCTTCGCGCGAATTCGCTCCTTCCAAGTTCGTCGTGGTGATCCCGACGCGCTGTCCAATGCGCCTCCCCGCGTAAAAAAGAAGTAAAAGCTCACATCTGGTTTTTATACTAATTTAATTAGAAAAATCTTGACAAATTCCACGGGCGATGGTATTATTCCTCCAGATGGTTGGTCCGACCGGGGCCAATTAGAACACATAGTACGTAGGATGAAAGGAAACAAGGAATGAAAAAGGTTACGGTTCTCGCAGCGTTACTCTCCCTGTTGGTCGTGTTACTCCCCGGTGCGGCCACCGCCCAGTCGTTTGGCGTGGCTCCTTCCACGACCCTCTACTTTGTGCACGGCATCACACAGCTCAGCTCGGCGTTCGACGACGGACAGCCCGTGAATGTGCTCTTGAATGATACCGCGTGCCTGGCAAAGAGCGTCCGATTCGGCGACATTGCCGGCCCCTTCCAGCTCAATCCAGGTGACTACAAGCTGGCGATCGTCCCGGCCGAAAAAGGCTGCGACCCTAGCGCCGTCATCGCGCGCACCGCCGTGTCGCTCGGCGATGGCGAGAACGTCAGCATTGTCGCGCATCTGACCGGAAACGGCGGGCCGGTGCTCACAGAGTTTGTGAATTTCGGCGCCGCCGGTATCGGCCTGGCCTCCTGGGACAGCGTAGCCTGGCCCGAGTTCGTCGTGCGCAACACTTCCGTCTTGCCCATGAACGTAATCGCGATAGAGGAGGCCAAGGGTCTGAAGTACGCGTTCGAGGGCCTCTACCCCGCTACCGAGCAGCGCCAGACGGTCGTCGACGGCACCTGGCAGCTCAGCTTCCACCAGCTGTCCCTCTTCGGCTCCAGGTCGTCCATCACGCTCCGCACCGCGGCCAAGTTCGACACCGCCTACTTTTTCTACGCAGTCGGGTCCGCGGGAAACGGCACCTTCCGCGTGATCCAGCAGGCGCTTCCCATTCCGTAGAGGAATGAATCCACTGACCAAGAGCCCGGCTCCCGCGAGAGCTGGGCTCTTGTTCTCTCCCCTCTTTTCGAGTCGCGGCCGGGCACAGCCCACGGTCTCCCTCGAAATATCCAGTGGGTTGACTCTTCCGTTTGACAAAAAAGGATTTCAAGTGCACAATATCCTCATCGTCGGACCTGTGCCGACTGATGAGAAGATGAGGGTATGGAGGTGACTGATGAGCCTGTTCACTGGTTCTATGGTTTGATGGCTGAGCGGGTCGCCGAGTTCACTCCCGATGCCCACCAGGTACCTTTTTTTCTTCGCGAGATCGAGCGCTTTGGCCAACCCGTTCTGGATGTGGGCTGTGGTGTGGGACGCTTGCTCTTGCCACTGCTGTGCGCCGGTGTGGACATGGACGGTTGCGACATTTCGGGCGATATGCTGCGCCAGTGTCGCGACAAGGCGATCAGCCAGGGCCTGGAGCCGCGCCTCTATCAGCAGCCCATGCACGCCTTGGACCTGCCCCGCCAATACCGGACCATCTACATATGCGCCGCTTTCAATCTGGCCGGAGGTCGAGACAAAGGCCTGGCAACGCTCCGGCGCTGCTATGCCCACCTGCAAGAGGGAGGAGCGCTGCTGCTCAACATTGAAGCCGAGTACGCATGGCCCGAGTGGTGGGAGAAATGGAACCCCGACAAGAACAAGACTCTGCCCGAGCCCTGGCCGAAAGAAGGCAGGCATCGAGTCGCGGCGGACGGCAGCGAATATATTGAACGTTTTCGCCTGGTCAGCACCAATATGCTGGAGCAGAGTTATGTCCGTCAAGTGCGTATTGAAAAATGGGTCGCGGGCCACTTGGTTGCATCTCAAGAGGATACTTTGCGCGGTGACATGTACCTGAAGAACGAGGTGCTGCTTATGTTACAGGTTGCGGGCTTTGGTGAGATCACGGTTCGCGGCGACTATACCGATGAGCCGGCAACGCCCGACAGTAAGGAATTGGTCTTTACCGCACTCAAAGAATCTGATGGCGGCCTTGCCAGGAGGGAAGGTGGGTGACGGCACCGCAGAGCGAAGATGGGGGGGCAGGTGATGGAATTGCGCAGGTTGGGGCGAAGCGGTGTCCAAGTCAGCGCGTTGGGGTTGGGTACGGCCCGCATAGCCGGGTTGGGCTGGCGTGATGATGCAGCTC
>DATHUZ010000804.1:0-3639 GCA_035461725.1 Anaerolineae bacterium | reverse complement strand
CAGGCGGTGCAGGGAAGCAAGCGAGAGATGGAGACAGCAGGCTGACGAGCATGGAAGAACTATTTAACCTGGATCAACCACTCATCGAGACAGAGTTCGTGCTGTTCGACGTCGAGACGACGGGGCTGAGCCCGGCGTATGGACACCGGGTGTGCGAGGTGGCGTGCCTGCGCGTGCGCGGCGGAGAGCAAGTCGGCCGGTTCGAGGCGCTGGTCGATCCGGGCCGGAGGATCTCGCCCGGCGCCTACCACGTGAACCAGATCACAGCCGAGATGCTGGCCGGGGCGCCGCGCTTTGCCACCGTGGCCCGCGAGGTGGTGGCGCTGATGGAGGGTGGTGTGCTGGTGGCGCACAATGCGCCGTTCGACCTCGGCTTTTTGGCGATGGAGCTGGAGCTGGCGCGCGTGCCGCCGCCCGAAGGCCCGGTGGTCGATACCCTCACGCTGTGCAGGCGCGTCTACCGTTTTGCGAGCAACAGCCTGCCAGCCGTGGCCCGGACGCTGGCGGTGGACACGGGCCCCGGGCACCGGGCGATGGGCGACGCGTGGACGACGTGGGGCGTGCTCGAGGCCATCTTGTGCGAGCTGGGCCAGCGCTGGCAGGTGCGCACGCTGCGCGAGCTGCTCAACTTTCAGGGAGGGTCGATCCCCTACCCGGCCCCCCAGGCGCTGGTGCTGCCACCGGCCCTGGCCGAGGCGCTGGCGTGCGCGGGCGAGGTACGGATGCGCTACGTCGACGCGAATGGGAACGAGACCGATCGGGTGGTACATCCACTGCGCGTCCAGGAGCAGCACGGGACCCTCTACCTGACGGCCCATTGTCATCGCGCCGGGGCGCTGCGCACGTTCCGCCTTGACAGGGTGATCGAGCTGGTGGTGGCGGAAGCGGGCGGATGAGCGAGCACGAGGAGCTGGCTCACTATGAGCTGGTGGGCCTCGACGGCGTGGTGCGCCGTCTTGCCGTGCCACCGCCGGGCATCGAGATCCGGTCGGCGGTGGAGCCTGCGGACCTGTCGAACATTGCGGACGTGTACAATGCCGCGTTCGAGCGGGTCGACAACAAGGTGACAGAAGCGCACGTGGCGGGCTATGCGCGACACGTGGGCATGACAGCGCCCGGCGTGTTCCTCGCCTTTGACGGCGCGTTGGCGGTTGGCGTGGTGGTGGGCCGGCTCGACGTGCCGGCGCCGGGTGGTGAGACGCGGCGCGCGGGGGTGGAGCTGCTGATGGTGCGACCGGAGTACCGGCGACGGGGGATCGCCGCGGCGCTCCTCGGCACGCTGCTCGCCTGGCTGGCGGCGACGGGTGTCGAGGTGGTGGGGGCGACGGTCGACACGGCGGATCGAGAGATGGGGGTCGAGACGCTGCTGGAGCGGTACGGGTTCCGGCGGGTGGGATAAAAAGTGAGCAAGTGGCAAGTCGCAAACTGCTTGACAATGCGAGACGATTATGCTGCAGTTTTACGACAGTCCGAGGATCGAGACGGGCAGGCGGCCGGTGAACGGGATCTGGCCAAAGAGCACGCGCGCCAGCGCGGCCATCGACGGGTCGAGGATGCTGTAGGTGCAGAGGTAGGTGGGCGCGGCGGGGTAGGCGACCAGGTCATACGGCAGGCGCAGGGCAACGGCGACGAGGGGCACGCCCGTCGCCAGCAGGGCGTTGACGAGGGCCGCCTGGCGGGGCTCGGCGGAGGCGTTGATCGTGCCGGCGATCACCAGGTCGTAATCACGCGCCCTGACGGCGAGGGCAGCAACCTCGTCGTCGGCAGGAGCGTGGGGCACCAGGAACTCGTCCACGGCGGCGTGGTGCCGGCGCAGCGCGGAGGCCAGACGGCACGTGACGTAGGACGACGTGTCGGCGGGCGTCAGGTCGGTTGGGCGCGGCACGACGACGGCGACGCGTGCACCCGCGTCGAGGCGCAGTGGCAGCAGGTGGGCATCGTCGCGCACGAGGGTGACAGAGCGCTCGGCGATCTCGGCGGCGAGGGCGCGGTGCTCGACGCAGGCCACAACGTCGAGGTCCGGCTGGGGCCGGCCGGCGAGCCAGCGGCGCAGGGAGCGCACCCTGCCGGCTGAAATCGCCAGGTGTTCGGGCGCCAGAAGACCGGTGACGGCGGCGTGCAGCAGCGCATCGTACACCTGATCCGCATCCAGTACGCAGAGCAAGAGATCCACACCGGCACGAACGGCCGCGACCGCACTGTCACCCAGCCCCGCCCCCTGATCGATGGCGCCCATATTCAGCGCGTCGCTGACGACCACGCCCTCGAACCCCAGCTCGCCACGCAGCAGGCCGCCCAACACGGCAGGAGAGAGCGTGGCGGGCAGGGCCAGGCCGCCGTCAAGCGCCGGCAGGGCGACGTGAGCGGACATGACCAGGCGGGCGCCGGCGTCGATGGCGGCGGCAAACGGGGGCAGCTCGACCGCGGCCAGCCGCCGGCGCGAGTGGGGGAGCACAGGCAGGCCGAGGTGCGAGTCGCTGCCGGTGTCGCCGTGGCCCGGAAAGTGTTTGGCCGCCGCAGCGACGCCGGCCGACTGCAGGCCCTCGACCATCGCCGCGCAGAGACGCGCCACCGCGATTGGCTCCTCGCCGAAGGAGCGGATGCCGATGACGGGGTTGGCCGGGTTGTTGTTGACGTCGCACACAGGCGCATAGTTGACGTTGACGCCCATGGCGGCCAGCTCGAGGCCGATGGCTTCACCGGTGCGCCGTGCCAGGCCGGCAGATCCGGCCGCGCCCAGGGCCATGTTGCCGGGGAAGGGCGTGGTGCCAGGGATGGCGATGAGCTGGCCCCCTTCCTGGTCAGCCGCGATGAGGAGGGGGAGATCACCGGCTGCCGCGGCCTGGAGCGCGGCGGTCAGGGCGCGGACCTGGGCCGGGCTGGCGGCGTTGAGAGCGCGGAAGAGGGTAAAGCCGGCGGGCGGGCGGGTGCGCAGCCGATCCAGTAGATCGTCGCCGGCCTCGAGGCCGGCGAAGGCGAGGAGCAGTTTTTCAGAGCAGGCGCGCTCCAGGTCAGAAGTGGTCACCGGCTAGCCCTTGATCGAGCCGGCGAGGATGCCGCGCACAAAGTAGCGCTGGAGGGTGAAAAAGACGACGAGCGGCACGCACACGGATAAAAAGGCGCCTGCTGTCAGCAGATGCCAATCCTGGCCCCGCGAGCCGACCAGCTCGCTGAGGCGCGCGGTCATGGTCGCCACCGCCGGGCCCGTGCCGAGAAAGACGAGGGCGATCAGCAGGTCGTTCCACACCCAGATGAACTGGAACACGGCGAAGGAGGCGATGGCGGGCATTGACACGTACAGGACGAGCATGGTAAAGATCTGAAAGTGGGAGGCGCCGTCGATGGCGGCGGCCTCGATCAGGTCGCGTGGGATCTGGGAGATAAAGTTGTAGAGCAAAAAGACGGCGAGGGGGATGCCAAAGCCGGTGTGCGCCAGCCAGATGCCAAAGAAGGTGCCGTTGACGTCCGTCGAGGTGTAGAGGCGCAGGATGGGGATGAGCGTCATCTGCAGCGGCACGACGATCAGGCCGACGACGACGGCAAAGAGAGCATCGCGCCCCGTGAAGCGGATCCAGGCAAAGGCGTAGGCGGCAAAGGCGGCGATCGTGATCGGGATGACCGTGGCCGGGATGGTAACGA
>DATHUZ010000803.1:0-5150 GCA_035461725.1 Anaerolineae bacterium | reverse complement strand
GGTCGACCACGTGTGACGGAACGCCTGCCAGGCGGGCGACGTGGAGCCCGTAGCTGCGGTCGGTGCTGCCCGGCACCAGGCGCCGCAAAAAGATGACGTCGCCGTCACGCTCGACGACGGCCAGATTATAGTTGCGCGCGGCGGGCAGATGGTCGGGCAGCTCGGTCAGCTCGTGGTAGTGGGTGGCAAAGAGGCAGCGCGCCCCAACGCGATCGTGCAGGTCGGCGGCGACGGCCCACGCCAGGCTCATGCCGTCGTAGGTGGAGGTGCCGCGCCCAACCTCGTCGAGGATGACCAGGCTGCGGCCCGTGGCGTGAACGAGGATGTGGGCGGTCTCGGCCATCTCGACCAGGAAGGTGCTGCGACCATGGGCAATGTCGTCGCTGGCGCCGACGCGGGCAAAGATGCGGTCGGCCAGGCCAACGTGGGCCGACGCGGCGGGCACAAAGCTGCCGATCTGGGCCATGAGGACGATCAGCGCCACCTGGCGCACCAGCACACTCTTGCCGGCCATGTTGGGGCCGGTGATGATCAAGAGGCGCTGGCCGCCACTGCGGGCGCCATCGCGGTTGCCGTCCAGGCGGGTGTCGTTGGCGACAAAGGGCTCGCCGGCAGGCAGCATCCGCTCCACGACGGGGTGGCGCCCCTCGTGAATGTCGATCACGCTGCCTCCGTCGACGTGGGGCCGGGTGTAGCCGTAGCGGGCTGCCACCTCGGCGAGCGAGGCGAGGACGTCGACCTCGGCGAGCACGCGGGCGGCAGCCAGGAGGCGCGCCGATTCGGCCGCGACCTGGCCACGGAGCTGGACAAAGAGATCGTACTCGAGGTCCTCGGCGCGGTCCTCGGCGGCGAGGATCTGGGCCTCGCAGGCCTGGAGAGCAGGTGTGACGAAACGCTCGGCGCTGCGCACGGTCGCGCGCCGCTCGTACTCGGGCGGGACTTTGGAGAGATGGCTGCGCGTGATCTCGACGAAAAAGCCAAAGACCTGGTTGTATTTGACGCGCAGGTTGGGAATGCCGAGGCGCTCGCGCTCTGAGGCCTCGAATTGGGCGAGCCAGTCGCGCGCGTCGCGAGCGGACGTGCGGAGCGAATCGAGGCCGGCGTCGTAACCAGGGCGGAAGAGGCCGCCCTCGCGGACGAGGACCGGCGGGCGCTCGACTAGGGCGGCGTCGATCATGCCCGCGACGTCGGATAGGTCGTCGAGACTGCTCTCGAGGGATCGCAGGCGGCTCGAGGTTGTGGTGGCGAGCAGGGCTTTGATGTGCGGCAACCGTGCCAGTGAGCGGCCGAGTGCCGCCAGGTCGCGCGCGTTGGCGGTGCCAAAGCCGACGCGGCCGACGAGGCGCTCGACGTCGTGTAACCCGTCAAGCGCGCCGCGCAGGTCGGAGCGCAGGAATGGCACGGCGCCGGCACCGGTTGGCGGCAGGTGCGACGGAGAGACGAGCTCCTGCAGGGCGTCGAGGCGGGCGTCGATGGCGGTGACGTCGAGCAGCGGCTGGTGGATCCAGCGGTGGAGCAGGCGGGCGCCCATGGCGGTCTCGGTGCAGTCGAGGACGCCGGCGAGGCTGCCCTCCCGGCGCCCGTCCGAGAGGGCGGAGGTGAGCTCGAGGTTGCGGCGGGTGGTGGCGTCGAGGGCGACATAATGGGCCAGGTCGTAGAACGCCAGGGTGTGCAGGTGTGCCAGGTCGGAGACCTGGTTTTGTTGAAGGTAGAAGAGGGCGGCCCCGGCGGCGGCGACTGCGAGCGGGGCGGCGTCGAGGTCGAGACCGGCGTGCGCCGGCAGGTGCGCGGAAAGGCGCTCGCGGGCCGGCTCGAATTCAGCCGCGGCGTCGGGCACGAGGGAGACACGCACGGCTTCGGGACCGGTACCCGCCGCGGCGCACAGGGCGCGGGTGGACGCGTCGTCAGACGCGGACGCGGATGGCAGGACGATCTCGCGCGGGCGCAGGCGCTGGATCTCTTCGACGAGGAGGGGCCAGCCGGCACCCTGGGTGGCAGCGAACTCGCCGGTGGAAAGGTCTACGAGGGCGAGGCCGAAAGCTGGTAGATTGGTAAACTGGGGATTGGTAGATTGGGAAGTGGTAGATTGGGGAGCCGCGTCACCAGTTTCCCAATCTACCAATCTACCGATCCCCAATTCACCGGTAACAATAGCGATAAGCAGGGTCTGCTCACCCTGCGCCAGCAGCTCTTCTTCGACCACCGTGCCGGGGGTGATGATGCGCACGACGTCGCGGCGGACGAGGCCTTTGGTGCGGCGTGCGTCTTCCATCTGCTCGGCGATGGCGACTTTGTGGCCCGCGCGAAGCAGGCGGGCGACGTAGCCGGTGACAGTGCGGTGGGGAACGCCGCACATGGGCAGGCGGACCTTTTTGGAAAAGCGGCGGGTGGTGAGCGCCAGGCCGAGGGCACGCGCGGCGACGCGGGCGTCCTCTTCGAACAGCTCGTAAAAGTCGCCGAGGCGATAAAAGAGGAGCGCGTCGGGGTGGTGGCGCTTGAGCTCTCGGTATTGGCGCAGCATGGGTGTCATCTCTGACCCGGGCATTGTTTCCTTTCTGTCTATCATTATAGCCGAATCGAGTAGGGCGTGCAAGAATGGACGGAATCGGGCTCCGCCCCCCCCCGTGTACCGGCGGGTTCTTTTTTGGGAACAAGCCCCGGTACATGGGGAAGGGTGGGGAGATATTGGATATTAGTTATTAGAATCGATCGTTATGCGCAGAAGTGGAAGGGGGGCGGGTGCGTTGGGATGGATCAGGGTATGTCCTGGCGCGCAGGTGGGGTAGGGCGTAGGGGAATGTGCAGTTGTTAACGTGCCGGTGCAGCGCAGCAGCCTGGATCCAGTATAGCACAGTTTGGGCGCAAGGCGAGGAGTTGACACCGGTTATTGTGTTAAAATTTGCGACGCGGGTGGTGGATCGATGGCGACCGGTGCTTGACTTTCGGGGGAGGAGCGGCTAGAATCAGCCGGGGTGGGGCGAGGGGAGCGTGGGACACGGATGGCACGGATGACACGGATTTGGGCAGACGCCGGTGGTGGCGAGCACGGGACATGGATGGGCATGGATGGGCACGGATTTGGGGAGGCGCCGGTGGCGGGGTGTGCGGCTGTGGAGATGAAGAAAGGGGGGTGAAAGAGTGCGAGCGGTCATTCAGCGGGTGAGACGGGGGCGGGTGTCGGTGGAGGGGGAGACGCTGGGCGAGATCGGGCAGGGGCTGGTGATCCTGGTGGGGGCAGGGCACGGCGACGGGGAGGCGGAGGCGCAGTGGCTGGCGGACAAGGTGACGCACCTGCGCATTTTCGCGGATGACCAGGAAAAGACAAACCTGTCGCTGCTCGACGTGGACGGAGAGGCGCTGGTGGTGTCGCAGTTCACGCTCTATGCGGACTGCAGGAAGGGGAGGCGCCCAAGCTTCATCTATGCGGCGGCGCCTGAGGTGGCGGCACCGCTGGTGGACGTGTTCGCGGCCCGAATGCGAGCGAACGGGGTGCGGCAGGTAGGGACGGGCGAGTTCGGCGCGATGATGTTGGTGGAGATCGAAAACGACGGGCCGTTCACGATTTTTCTGGACACGGAAGGTCTGTTATAATGGGACGGCGTTGAACACGTGGAGGAGGGAGAACGGTCTATGAAGTTTCCGCGCGCGAGTGGCATCCTCATGCATCCAACCTCACTGCCGGGGCGGTTTGGGATCGGCGACCTGGGAGACGAGGCGTACCGGTTCGTCGATTTCCTGGTGTCGGCCGGCCAGACGTATTGGCAGGTGCTGCCGCTGAGCCCGACAGGCTATGGCGATTCGCCCTACCAGGGGCTGTCGGCGTTCGCCGGCAATCCGATGTTGATCAGCCCGGAGAGGCTGGCGACGGAGGGGTATCTGTCGCCGGAAGACGTGGAGGACGTGCCCGATTTTCCGGTGGAGTGCGTCGATTTTGGCCCCGTAATTCGCTACAAAGAGGAGCTGCTGGACAAGGCGTTTAACCAATTCGCGCTGTACGCGACGAAGGCGCAGCGCGCGGCGCTGGCACGCTTCGAGGAAGAGCAGTCATTCTGGTTGGACGACGTGGCGCTGTTTATGGCGATCAAGGAAGCGCAGGGGCTGCGGCCGTGGGTCGACTGGCCCGAGGACCTGGCACGGCGGAGGCCCGAGTCGCTGGACGAGGTGCGGCGCACGCTGGCCTATCAGATCCAGAGCCAGAAATTCCGGCAGTGGCAGTTTTTCCAGCAGTGGCTGGCGGTGAAATCGTACGCCAACGAACGGGGCATCCGGATCATTGGCGATATTCCGATTTTCGTGGCGCTCGACAGCGCCGACGTGTGGGCGAACCCACACCTGTGGCAGTTCGATGAGGACATGGTGCCGGTGGTGGTATCGGGGGTGCCGCCCGATTATTTCAGTGAGACGGGGCAGTTGTGGGGCCATCCACTCTACCGGTGGGACGTGATGGAGGAGAGGGGCTACGAGTGGTGGGTGGAGCGGTTTCGCACGGCGCTGACGCAGGCCGACGTGGTGCGGATCGACCATTTTCGCGCCTTTTACAACTATTGGGAGGTGCCGGGCGGGGCCAAGACGGCGGTCAAGGGGCAGTGGCTGTACGGGCCGGGCGCGGGGTTTTTCCGGACGGTGACGGCGGCGCTGGGCGACGTAGCGATCATTGCCGAGGACCTGGGTGATTTCGACAAGGCGTCGAGGGCGGGCGTCGACGTGCTGCAGAAGGAGTTTGGCTACCCGGGGAGGAAGGTGCTGCAGTTCGCGTTTCAAACGGGGCCGCTGGACCCGTTCCTGCCGCACAATTTCAGGTCGCCAAACTGGGTGGCGTACACGGGGACGCACGACAACGACACGATCCTGGGGTGGTACCGGATGACGTCGACGCCGGACGAGCGGGATTACGCACGCAAGTATCTGAACACGGATGCGAGCGACGTCGTGTGGGACCTGATCCGCCTGGCGTGGGGGTCGGTGGCGAACACGGCGATGACGACGACGCAGGACCTGCTGGAGCTGGGGCACGAGTCGCGGATGAACACGCCGAGCACGCTGGGGCCACCGAACTGGTGCTGGCGGATGAAGCCGGGGGCGCTGACGAAGGAGATTGCGGAGCGGCTGCTGACGGTGACGGCTATCTACGCCCGAAGGCGGGACGAGGG
>DATHUZ010000802.1:0-2702 GCA_035461725.1 Anaerolineae bacterium | reverse complement strand
GGCCTTTTTTCAAGCTTAACTATCGGGTTAAGGGGGCCGAGGTGAGAGCCGCAGGCGCGTCCGCCTATCTTTCTACTCTTTCACGGACTCTGAGGGTCCGGGTGGGGGGGGGCACCCATGAGTGATCGAAAGAAAGAAGGGTTGTCAAGGGTAATTCCCGAGGCTCTGTTCTGACATTGCACTCGGAGCGGATACACGCACGCCCGAGCTTGCTCGGGGAGGGTGCACACCCCGACAAGGGTACCTCATCCTGGCACTTGACAAATGCCCTGCCCTGTTGCACAATAGGCATATCGGGTGCCGAACCGCGGTAGGCCCCATTCCGGGCCTGGTTTCGGCTCCCACGCCGTGCCGATTCAGGAGACGTGACCATGCGCATTCGCCTGCCGATCATGATCCAGGACCCCAAGCTGATGCGCTACGAAGACGTCAGCCGCCTGATGGAGTACCCCTACTTCGAAGAGCCCTTTTTCCTCGACGGCCCTGTCGCGCGCCAGGTGGCGATCCTCGATTTCGACCCCGTCACCGGCGCCCTCGAGCCGGGCGTGCCCTTTCTGCCCCCCAAGCAGGGCAACAAGCTGTGGCGCTACGACGTCAGCCCCGACTGCGACGTCTATGCCCGCGAGGCGATCGCCGTCAGCGTCTTTGGCACCATCCTGCGCACGATGGCCATGTTCGAGGAAGAAGACGCGCTGGGGCGCGAGCTGGTGTGGGGGTTCGATGCGCCGCAGCTCCTGGTGGTGCCGCGCGCCGGCCAGTGGGCCAACGCCTTCTACCAGCGCGCCACGCACAGCCTCCAGTTCTTTTTCTTTCCCAATCCCGACGACCCTTCCGACACGGTCTATACGGCGCTGTCGCGCGACATCGTGGCCCACGAGACGGGCCACGCCATCCTGGACGGCATCGCGCCCCACCTCTACGATGCTCTAACGCCGCAGGGGCTGGCCATCCACGAGGCCGTGGCCGACCTGACGGCGGCGCTGATGGCGCTGCGCAGTGACAAGCTCAAGCGCGCCATTCTCTATCGCACCGGCGGGTCGATCCGCGACGCGGGTGCGTTCGGCTCGATCGCCGAGGAGTATGGCATGGTGGCTCACAATCTCGGCTATCTGCGCAACCTGATGAACGCCGATCACATGGCCGGCGCCCACCCGGCCGATTACTATGCGCTGTCCAGCGTGCTGAGCGGCGCGCTCTATGCGGTCATGGTCAATATGCACGAGGCGTGGTGGGACCACTATTCGAAGGGGGAGCGGGCCTATAACAAGGCGGGCAAGGCGCTGGCGGTGGCCGTGGAGCAGTTCAAGCGGATGACGCTGCGCGCCCTCGATTACCTGCCGCCGGCCGAGGTGTCGTTCGCCGACTATGGGCGCGCCATCCTCGCCGCCGACCAGGCGTCGCATCCCGACGACGAGCGCGAGCGGGAGTGGATCCGCGACGAGTTTGTGGCGCGCGGCATCGTGCCCGACCGCGAGGCGCTCGAGGTGCCCACCGACTGGGAGGAACCGGTCGTGGCCGGCCTCGACCTGGAGACGCTCGTAGAGAGCGACTGGGCGGCGTACGAGTTCGCCCGCCAGAACCGGGCGCTGCTCTACATCCCGCCGGGCACACCCTTTCACGTCGAGCCGCGTCTCGACGTGACCAAGCGCTACTATATCGGGGACGGGCAGGTGCGGAGCGTGCGCGAGTGCCTTTTCAAGGTGTGGTGGATCGAGACGGAGCCGAGCGGGCTGGGGAGGGGCTGGCCCGCCCGGCGCGGCATCCCGGTGGGCACGACGCTGGCCATCGACTGGGAGACGCGCCGGGTGCGCGCGCTGCTCACCACCGACCGGAGCAGCCGCCCGGCCGAGGCCGAGGCGGACCGTGCCGCGCGCGACGCCCTGCTGCGCGACCTGGTCGACTCGGACGTGCTGCGGCCCGCCGACCTGGCCCTCGACCCCGATGGGCGGCCGCTGCGCTCCTGCCTGCGCGCCGAGACGGCCGAAGGGATCCTGCGCGTGCGCGGCACCGCCTGCCTGCTGCACATCACCGGGGAGGGGCGACGATGAACACCCTGCGCGTGCGCGTGTACGACGTCCGTTTTGGCGACGCGGTGCTCATCTCGATACCGGATGATCCGCTCCTCTCCGTGCCCGATGCGCCGGCCAGCGGCGAGGCGGTGATGCGCCACATCCTGATCGACGTCGGCAACGCCAAGTTTTCGGCCAGGGGGGGCGAGGGCCACGTCGACGAGCTGTTCGAGCCGGTGGTGCGCGACGTGCTCGACGTGCTCGACGGGCAGCCGCTCGACCTGTACGTTATGACCCACGAGCATTGGGACCACGTGCAGGGGCTGCCTTACGCCGACGAGGCGGTTTTTCCCGACCGGTCGCTGGCCGGCCTGCTGGCCGTGCGCCATAGCTGGCTGACCGCTTCGGCGGCGCCTGACTACGACGAGGCCCATCCGCGGGCGGGCCTCGCCCGCGCCGAGGCGCGCGAGGTGTACGAGGCGATCGAGCGCTTTCTCTCCGCCACGGGAGACGTGGATCCTTTCGTGCGGGCGCTGATGATCAACAACAACCCGTCGGCCACCGCCTACTATGTGGATCGCCTGCGCCTGCTCGCCGGCGACGAGCGCACCCACTATGTCCACCGCCCCCGCGCGGGCCATCCCGAGGACGCGCTCGACGACAAGCACCCGTTCGGCGAAGCCGTGCTGGAGG
>DATHUZ010000801.1:0-9906 GCA_035461725.1 Anaerolineae bacterium | reverse complement strand
CGCGCCTCTTCCGCCTCGAGGCGGATGATGGAACGCACACCGAGGTGATCCTCCGCCAGAAACTCGATCACGACGTGCGCGACCTGCGGGTGAGCGTCGCGCTCGACGTCCTCGTCAGATTTCAGAGCCTGTCGGGCGGTGGGCAGGAAAGCTCCGAGTTCCCGGTCATTGTGCGGCTGGACTATCGAGACGAATGGGGTAACAGCCATTTCTGGACCCACGGCTTTTACTATCAGAACCAGGCGCGCTATTCGATCGCGACCGACGCCTGGGGGAACCCCCTGGGCGAGCATATTGTCCAGGACGTGTGGTATTCGTACGAGTCGGGCAACCTCCCCGACCTTCTCGGCGACAGCCGGCCAATGTACCTGACTGAGCTCACGATTTACGCCTCTGGCTGGAACTATGACAGCCTCATCTCTGACGTGCAGGTAATTGTGGAGTAAGCTCTCCTTTTTCGTGCCCGGCGTTTTGTGGTATAATGCGTGTGCGCGCTTCCTGTCGTTCCATGCCGGATTCACTATGTCGTCGTATCATCTCGATAACTTGGACGTGGCGCGGACGGCCAGTCCGCCGGTTTCTCTGAGATGATACCTGTCGCCGTCACACGGGCACGCTGTCCACGGAGTGGGGTAGCTAGCCGGGGGATGTTATGTCTGGTCAGGGGGATCGCGTCGCCGGTCGTCGTGGTGCACCGCCACTGATTGCACTGGAGCAATGAAAGGAGCGCCTGATGGGCAAAGTAGAGGAGCGGAACTCGGCTCCGCTTGCGCCGGGTGCCGGCCAGCGCGCTGATCGCCACAGCCCGTATGGCATCGAATCAGAAGAGGTCCTGCTCAGGCGGGCAAAGGCCCTGGATGCACTTCAGGCTCTCGTTCTAGACATAACTGCCCGTCGCGATTTGCCCTCCTTGCTGGATACAATCGTCGAGCGGGCAACGCAGCTTCTCCATGCTCCGGGAGGCGGGCTATACCTGGTAGAGCGGGCTGAAGGACAGATCTCGCCCCCGTCTGAGGGCTCTTCCGGGGGCGTGCTGCCTGGACACGTGCGCTGCGTCGTCAGCTACAATACCCCGCAAGATTACCGTGGGATCATCCTGGCCCCGGGCCTCGGTGCGGCCGGACGCGTGGCTAGTACTGGGGAGCTCCTTGTCATCGCCGACTATGCCACGTGGGAAGGAAGAGCATCCGTCTTTGACGTGGATGCCCCCTTTGGTCCCGTGCTGGCCGTGCCGATGGTGTGGCAGGGAGAGGTAATCGGAGTGATCGATGTCTTTCGACAGCAGGGCGATCCTGGCTTTGACGAGGAGGACAGTTACCTGCTGCGCCTCTTTAGCGATCACGCCGCCATCGCGGTGGAGAATACACGCCTCTACGATCGGGTGCAGGACGAGCTTGCCGAACGGCGGCGGCTCGAGCAACTGGGTGAAGAGCGGAGCCTCTATCTCGAGCGCCTGATCGCCTGCACCCCGGATGCCGTGGTGACGCTCGACGCGGCGCCCAAGATCCGTGAATGGAACCCCGGTGCGACGCGCCTGTTCGGGTACACGCGTGAGCAAGCGATCGGCGCGGACCTCGATACGTTGATCGCCGGCCCCGACGCCAAGCGCTATCGTGAAGCGCTCGACCTGACGCGCCGCACCCTCGCCGGCGAGACGATCCCCCCGACAGAGACCGTTCGCTATCGCCGCGACAGAACCCCTGTGCATGTCATCCTTGCGGGCTCGCCGATCATCATCGATGGAGAGCTGGCGGGCTCTGTCGCCGTCTATACAGACGTGACCGAGCACGAGGAGGCGCGCCAGGCACTCGCAGAGAGTGAAGAGCGCTACCGCACCCTCGTCCAGAACCTGCCGATCGGTGTGTACCGCACCTCCCCCGGCGAGCAGGGCACCTTTCTGATGTCCAACCCGGCCTTCTTGAACATGTTTGGCTTCGATTCGGAGCGGGACCTGGCTGCGATTCACGTGTCGGACGTGTACGCCGACCCCGCCGAGCGGCGCGCTTTTTCCAGGATGGTGGTGGAACAGGGCAGCGTGTCGGGCATCGAGCTTAACCTGAAGCGAGCCGATGGGACGACACTGTGGGGGAGTGTAACAGCCAAGGCGGTGATCGAAGAAACGACGGGCGAGACAGCGTGGTTCGACTGCACGATCGAAGACGTGACCCGCCGCCGGCGGGCGATCGAGATTCAGAGCCTGATCTATCGCATCGCGGGCGCCGTCCAGTTGGCGCGTGACGAACGGACGCTGTTCGACACCATTCGCCGCGAGCTCGGCACCTTTCTCGACACGCGCAACCTTTTTGTCGCAATCTATGACTGCGAAAAGGACGAGATCGCGCTTCCCTATTTCGTGGACGATTATGATGGCGCTTCCTACGCTTCCGGAACCCGAACCTGTCCCGCCGGCAAGACACTCACCGCGTACGTCATCCGCAACAACCGTTCGCTGCTCGTGGGCGAGGAGGAGATGCGCGCACTGGAGGAGGCGGGCGAGGTGGAGCTCGTGGGCACCCCGTCGAAAGTGTGGCTCGGCGTGCCGCTTGAAGCGCCAGGGAACGCAAAGCGGTGCCCGGGGCAGGCGGCAGCCGGCGCGCTCGTGGTACAGAGCTACACGGACCCGACGGCATATGGGCGCGACGAGCAGGAAGTTCTGGAGTTTGTGTCGGGCCAGATCAGCCTCGCCATCGAGCGAGTACGCGCGGAGAAGGAGCTGCGCCGCCTGAAGGAGTTCAACGAGGGCATTGTTCAGAACATGGCCGAGGGGATTGCCCTCCAGGATGCCGGCGGCTATTTCACCTTTGTGAACCCTGCGGCAGCCGAGATGCTCGGGTATGATGCCTCGCCCGCGTCTGAATACAGCCTGGTAGGTGTACACTGGACGCGCGTCGTGCCGCAAGATCAGCAACCGATCGTGGCCGCCGCCGACCGGCGGCGTTTGGCCGGAGAAGCCGACCGGTACGAGGTGGAACTTGTGAGCCGTGATGGCAGCCGCTTTCCGGTTTTGATCAGCGGCAGCCCTCGCTTTGACGATGAGGTGCCGGGCGGTCGACACCTGATGGGTACACTGGCGGTGTTTACCGACATCAGCGACCGTGTGGCGGCCGAGGAGAAGCTGGCGCGACACGCGCAGGAGATGGCGGCGCTCTATGACACCTCGCTCGAAATCAATGCGCAGATGAACCTGCCCACGCTCCTGTCGGCGATCGTGCAGCGCGCGGCTCGCCTCGCCGCCGTGCGGATGGGCGGGCTCTACCTGGTGCGACCCGATGGCCAGGAGCTCGAGCTGGTGGTCGGGCACAACCTGCCGGTCGAACGTATCGGCACGATCCTGAAGCTCGGAGAGGGATTGTCGGGGCGCATCGTGGAGACGGGCGAGCCGATGATGGTGACCGACTATCAAGAGTGGCAAGGCCGGGCAGAGGCGTATGTGGGAGACCCCTTTCGCCGGGTGCTGGGGGTGCCGATGAGGGTCGGTGACCGTGTGATCGGCGTCATCAACCTGACCGACGACCGGCACACCGGCCCGTTTACCGAGGATGAGGTGCGGCTGGCCAGCCTGTTTGCCGACCAGGCGGCGATCGCGGTGGAAAACGCGCGGTTGTTTGCAGCGGAGGCGCGGCGCCGTCGGGAGGCGGAGACGCTGCGGATGGCAACCCAGGCGCTGAGCGCCACGCTGGACCTGCAGAAGGTACTCGGGTTGATCTTGAGCGAGCTCCAGCAGGTGGTGCCGTACGACAGCGCGTCGGTGCAGCAGCTTGTCCACGACGAGGCGACGGGCGCTTCCAAGATGGTGGTGATTGGCGGTGTCGGTTTTGAGAATATCGCCGACCTTGTCGGCGTGTGCTTTGATCTACAGGCGGACGACAACCCAAACAACCGGGTGGCCCGCTCGCGTGCGCCGGTGATTCTGGAGGATGCACCGGCCGACTATGCAGAGTTCCAGCGCGCGCCGCACGTCGCGGCGGGGATACGATCCTGGCTGGGCGTGCCCTTGTTGTTTGGAGACCGGCTGATCGGCATGATCGCGCTCGACAAGCGGGAGGGGGGGTTCTATACGGATGAGCACGCCGAGCTGGCACGGGCGTTCGCGGCGCAGGCGGCGATCGCGATGGAGAATGCGAACCTGTTCGAAGCGGAGCGAGAGCAGCGCGAGCTGGCGGAAGCGCTGCGCCAGGCGACGGCCGCCGTGAGCAGCACGCTCGACCTCGACCAGATCCTGGACGAGATCCTGGAGCAGGTGGATCGCGTGATTCCAGGGGATGCGGTGAATGTGACGCTGATCGAAGGGGATGTGGCGCGCATTGTACGCTGCCGCGGCTACGAGCGCTTCGGAAACAATATCGAGGAGCTGGCGCTGCCCTTGGCTGCCACGCCGAGCCTGCGACGGATGCAGGAGACGGGCGAGGCGATGATCATTGCGGATACGAGCTCGTTCGAAGGGTGGGTGGACCTGGCCAAAGTGGGCTGGATCCGCTCGTACGCAGCGGCGCCGATCCGGGCACGCGACAGGCTGTTCGGGTTCCTGAACGTGGATAGTGCGACCCCGGGCTTTTTCACGCAGATGCACGCGGACCGGCTGCAGGCCTTCGCCGATCAGGCGAGCGTGGCGATCGCGAATGCACAGCTCTTTGCAATCATGGAGCAGGCAAAGCGCGATTGGGAGGCGACGTTCGACGCGATGCAGGATCCGGTGGTTCTCGTCGACGCGGAAGGGCACGTGGTGCGCGGCAACCTCGCCTTTGCGCACCTCGTCAACCGCCCGATCGCGCAGATCGTGGGTGAGGCGTATACCTCGCTGCTCGGGGCGGAGGACCGCGGCGAGTTGGGTGGCTGCACACGGACCGAATGCCCATTGGCGCAATTGGCAGGCAGCGGACGGGAGGCCGGGTGGGTGCGCAGGAGGATGGCGACGTGTGTCCATCAGTACAAGGGGCGTACTTTTGAGGTGCAGGCGACGCGGGTAGATGACGCACCGGTGACTGATCTGGACAGGGTGGTGCGCGTGATCTATGCGATGCGCGACATCACCGAGCGGAAGCGGGCGGAAGAAGAGATCCAGCGCCGGAACCGCGACCTCGCGTTCTTGAACCGGATCGTCGCCGCGGCCGCCGCGCGCCGGCCGGTGGAAGCAGTCCTCGCGACCATCTGCCGGGAGCTGGCCCACGCTTTTGACGTGCCGCGCGTGGTCACCTGGCTGCTCAACCTGGATCGTACAGAGGGCAGCGTGGTCGCCGCGCACATGGGCGAGGGCCAAGTTGAGGCCTGTGTCGAGCAGATTCGCCTCGACGGTCAGGGCGATATTCAGGAGGTATTCGAGGCGCTCACAGAGCTGGAGGGTCGCCCGGGGGGTGCTGAGGTGTTGGTTCTGGATGGCAGTGCCGAGGACCCCGCGGCGCGCGACGTCGCCGTTCGCCGGCTTCTTGGCTGGCCGGAGCAGGCCGCGGGCCTGTGGCTGCCGTTGATCGTGGAGGGACAGGTTGTCGGGTATCTCGAAGTTATGACCAGGGAGCGGCGCCACTTTGGCGCCGACGAGATCGGGCTCGCACGCCGCGTCGCCGAGCAGGCGGCGACGGTCCTGGCACGCGCGCGCCTGGAAGAAACGGAGCGACGCCTGAGCGCCGCGGTGGAGCAGGCGGCCGAGGCGGTAGTCATCACCGACACCGAGTTCACCATCCTGTATGCCAACCCCGCCTTTGAGCAGATCACGGGGCTCAAGCGCAGCGAGGTGGTGGGGACCGGCTCCCGAGGCATTGCGGCGATCATTAGCGAGGTAGCCGCGGATCACGCGGTGTGGTCTACTGTGATGTCAGGCGAGATCTGGCAGGGGCGCGTCACGGGCAGAAAGCCGGATGGTACCCCGTATGTCGTCGACATGACGATCACGCCGGTGCGTACGGCTCCGCCCGAAAGCAGGGGCGGCGTGGTGGGGGCGGCAGGAGCGGGCGACGTGATCAACCACGTGGCGACGATGCGCGACGTCACGCGCGAGGTGCAGCTCGAAGAGCAGTTTCAGCAGGCGCAAAAGATGGAAGCGCTGGGCAGGCTGGCGGGTGGGATTGCCCACGACTTTAACAACCTGCTGACCGTGATCCACCTGAGCACGCGCCTGTTGGAGCGGCAGCTTCGCCCCGAGGACCCTCTGTGGGAGCACGTGCAGCACATCCGGCAGACGGGCGACCGCGCAGCCAAGCTGACAAAACAACTCCTCAGCTTTAGCAGGCGGGAGGTGATCGACGCACACGTGGTGAGCGTGAACCGCATCGTGGGAGACCTGGAGCGCATGCTGCAGCGGATCATTGGCGAGGACGTGCAGCTTGTGACCGACCTGCAAGAGGATCTGTGGGCCGTGCGCGCGGACCCGGCGCAGATGGAGCAGGTGGTGATGAACCTGGTGGTGAACGCACGCGATGCGATGCCGCGCGGGGGCACGCTGACGATCAAGACAAGGAATGCCGTGCTCGACTCTGCTTACGTCGCCTTTCACGTGGATGCCGAGCCGGGTGATCACGTGCTGCTCAGCGTGGTAGACACAGGAGAGGGGATGGATGCGGCGGTGAAGGCGCACCTGTTCGAGCCCTTTTTCACGACAAAAGAGCGCGGTCAGGGTACAGGCCTTGGCCTATCCACAGTGTTTGGCATCGTCAAACAGAACAGGGGGCACATCCGTGTTGAGAGTGAGCCGGAGCACGGGACAGCATTTCATATTTATCTACCGCGCTGCCCCGAGGTGAATGTGGCGGACACGATCCCCGTCCGCCTGCCCGGCGCACAGCGTGCCACAGGCCCGGAGAGGGTGGTGCTGGTGGTGGAGGATGACGAGGCGGTGCGCACGCTGGCGACACGTGTGCTGCAGTCGTACGGGTGCAAGGTCCTCCAGGCAAGCAACGGGGTGGATGCGCTCCGCCTTGGCCGCGAGTATGATGGACGGATTGACCTGCTGGTGACGGACGTGGTGATGCCCCTCATGGATGGCAAAAGGCTGGCAGACGACCTGCAGGCGATGCGGCCAGAGATGGCGGTACTTTTCATGTCGGGCTATGCCGACAATGTCGTGCTCGATCCAGAGGCGCTGCCGGCAGACGCGGCGTTTCTGTCCAAGCCGTTCACAGTGGAGGAACTGATCCAGAAGGTGCGCAGCTTGCTAACCAGCCGCGGCTTGGGCGCACATCTACGCCGGCACGGCGGTCAGGGGTAGATCGGGCGCCACCGCACGCCGCCGGCCCCGTCGTCGAGCAAGCGAGGCTGAATGGCACCCTCGATCCAGAAGGGCCACAATTCGGCGGCGCGAATTCCCTCGCTTCCGATCTGCACTCGCAACAGGTGACCCGCCATGGCGGCCTGGCGCGGGATGTCGAATATGGCATCGCCCAGGCTGTAGACGATCAGCCCCTCTTTGTAGCGCTCGACGGTCTGGGTGACGTGGGGATGATGGCCGACGACGAGGTCAGCACCCGCATCGACAGCGGCGTGGGCCACGGCGACCTGGTCGGGCGATGGCGCCGCGGCATACTCGGTGCCGGCATGGAGAAGGACGACGACGAGGTCGACGTCGGGGCGCGCGGCGCTCACGTCGGCGCTGACCTGCGAGGGAACAGCCCAGGCGATCCGGTCGGTGTGCGGCACGTCGGGCGAGCCATCCCAGCGCGCCGCGGCGTAGGAGAGGAGGGCGACCCGGACACCATTGAGTGTGAACTGGGCCGGGCGATGTGCCTCATCTGGGGTGACGCCTGCGCCGGCGACAACGATGCCGAGGTCGTCGAGGGCAGCCAGGGTGTCGTCGAGGCCTTGCGGGCCATAGTCGAGGATGTGGTTGTGCGCCAGGGTGACGAGCCCGACCCCGCCGGCGGCGAGCATGTTGGCAGCGAGTGGGTGCGCCCGGATCAGGTATGGCTTGGATAGCGCCTCACCCCGCGTCGACAGCACGGCTTCGAGGTTGACTACCAGCAGGGTGTCGTGGCGGGTGCCAGACGTGGGAGGGAGCAGGGGAGTAAGTCCTCGCCACGGGTAGCCGGGCCCGAAGCGGAGGAGCTGGGCCTCCATCGAGCGGCCAGGCGAGACGTCGCCGAGGAAGAGGAGCACGGCGCCGGAAGAGGCTGCCTCACCGGTGGCTACGGGTGGCAGGCCGGCAGGCGCCAGGGAGGGGACACGCAGCCAGGGGCCTCCCGTCGCGCCGGGCCCGGGGTGGACCTGCCAGGCGACGACGTCGGCACGCACAAGGAGCGATCCATCGGGGGCCACCGCCAGGCCCGATACCGGGAGGCCGGCGTGCACGGCCGCGCGCCGGCGGCCCTGCGCATCGCAGACGAGCAACTCGCCGGTGGAGAGCCCGACGACGATCTCGGGTGCAGCGGCGAGGCCCACATCCGCGGGCGCGTCGAGATCGTGCACCGCGACCGCGGTGACCGGCGCGGGCAGGGATATCGACCAGTGGATGTCGCCGGCAGCGGACAGGTGGACGAGCGCCGGCTCGGCTCCTGCCGTGCCGGCAAGAATGGACCACGTGCCGGGAGAAAGCTCGGCTGCCTGCCACACGGGGGCGCCGTCGCCGAGTGGGATCTGCCAGGCCACGGATCCACGGGCGTCGATGGCCAGGAGGTGTCCGTCCTGGATGCCTGCGAGGAGCAGCGGATCGGCAGCGGTGGGAAGCGCGCCGAGCGCCGCGATGGGTGCATCCAGCTCCGACCGCCACACCTGCCGGCCGCCGGTATCGTACGCGCGCAGCTCGCCATCCATCGTGGCGACGGCCACGAGATCGGCGGGCGGTGGCAGGACGGCGATGGCGCTCACCGGGCCGCCGGCAGCGGCTTGCCAGGCGACGCTGCCATCCAGATCGAGCCGCGTGATTCTTTCATCCCAGCCACCCACGAACAAGCCCCCTGCATCCGTGGGCGCCGCGGCCAGGGCTGTCACCCGCGTGCCGAGAGCGGCACGCCAGATCTGCTTGCCATCCGCGTCAAAGAGGGTGACCCAGCCCGCATCGTCCCCTGTCGCAACGCCGCCTCCAGCCACGGCCGCGAGGGCGTACACGGGCCCGGCTGTCTTTTGGCGCCAGATGACCTGGCCGCGTGCGTCGACAGCGTAGACGGTTCGTCCGAGCGAAGCGAGGTACGAGCGCGACGCGCCGCCGGTGCTGGCGGCCTCGGCAGTCAGGTGCCCGTTCGCGTCGAGGCGCCAACCGAGAGAGAGGTCGAGTGCGTCGCCGTCGATGAGAGGTGCAGGGGTGGGCGGGCACGGCGTGGGCGTGGGAGAGGGAAGTGCGGTGGGGGAGGGGGCCGGCGTGTTGGATGGAGTGGGGGTGGCCGTGTACGTGGGCGTGGCGGTGGCCGGTGCCGCCGGGGAAGAAGTTGGGGTGGCAGGGATTGCCTGCGCCGGAGCCGGTTCCACCGATGGTGTGGCAGACGCGGTGGCAGCGGCCACGAGCACGGGCGGCCCCCCCGTGCCGCGCGCGGCATCGACGCCGCAGCCGGCGAGTGCCGAGGCGGCCAGCAGGCAGAGAAGGAAGCGCCAGGTCATCGCGTGCAGGTGTGACACTCAGCCTCTCTGCACGGAGCGGAAAAAGTTCCCAAAGATCTTGCCCGCGACGTCGTCGTACTCCCGATAACCGGTGGCGACGATCTCGTCGCGGTTGTAGCCGAGCTTTTCAATCCACTGCGCGTGGCGGGTAACGCCTTCGGCGATGACCGGATCGTACTGCGGGTTGAATTGGACCCCCCACACGGGCAGATCGTTGAGCCTGTAGGCTTGCACAGGACACATGTCGCTCGACGCGAGCAGCTCGGCGCCCGCCGGCAGCTCGGTCACCTGGTCGCCGTGCCAGAGGAAGGCGTGGAACGGGTTGTCGAGCTCGGCAAAAAGCGGGTCGGCGCGCCCCGCTTCTGTCATGGTGACAGGGAGCCAGCCGAT
>DATHUZ010000800.1:0-9447 GCA_035461725.1 Anaerolineae bacterium | reverse complement strand
CGGCGCGAAAAAGCAGCCCCACTATCGCGTGGTGGTGACCGACTCGAAAATGCCGCGCGATGGCAGATTCATCGAGACGATCGGGCACTATAACCCACGCACAGACCCGCCGACGGTAGAGATTGACGCCGAGCGCGCCCTCTACTGGCTCAGCGTCGGCGCCCAGCCGAGCGCCGCCGTCAAGCGCCTGCTCGACCGGGAGAACATCACAGCGCAGGTGGGGGTGGTGCGCAAGGGACAGGTGTCGATCAGCCAGTTAGCGGCCGAGTTCCGCCAGGCCCAGGCCGAAGAAGAGGCAGGCGCGGCCGCCATCCTGGAGCCGGTATTCCTGGGTCAGGAAGAAGAAGAGCCCGCAACAGAGCCTGTCATCCCGACCGCCGAGGCCGAGTCGCCGGTCGACGTTGCCGAGTTCGAAGAGCAAGTCATCCCGTCCGAGTTCACAGACGACGACGACGAAGAAGATGAAGATGACGAGGACGAGGATGACGACGACTATGACGAGGACGAGGACGAGTACGTCGACGAGGAAGACGACGACGACGACGAGGATGACGACGACGACTAGGGCGCGACAGGTGCGAAAGTGACAGAAGCGTCCTGAGATTCACTCTGCAACGTCGGTTTAGCTTGGGACCGGTCCAACCTGAAACGAGACTAGAAAGAGAGGCAGAACATGAACCTGAAGGAACTGATCGAGTACATGGCTAAAGCACTGGTGGATGACCCCACGCAGGTGTTCGTCGAAGAGATCGAAGGCACGAGCGCGACCATCTATGAGCTGCGCGTGTCTCCCGACGATATGGGCCGTGTCATCGGTAAGCAGGGACGTGTGGCCAACGCCATGCGCACGCTTCTGCGCGCCGCCGCTGCGCGCCAGGGCCGGCGTGTCACTCTGGAGATTGTCTAGTGGAGGCGGCTGACAAGCCGTTAGCCGAGAAACAGCCAACCGGTCAAACCCCGGTGTCGCCGGGCCAGGTACCGGGAACGAATGATGAAGGAGGCTCAGAGGCGGGTAGAGAGGCCTCTGAGCCTCGTTTTTTAACGGTCGGCCAGGTGGTCGGCGTCCACGGCATCCGGGGTGAGATCAAGGTGGACCTGATCGCCGATGACCCCGATCGCTTTCAGACGGTGGACCGCGTCCTGATCGGCCCCGTCGACCAGGAGCCCGTTCCCTGGCCCATCGAGGCGGCTCGCTCGCACAAGGGGCGTGCACTCCTGAAGCTCGAGGGGTGCGAGGATCGTAACTGCGCCGAGATGCTGCGCGGGCAGTTGGTACACGTCGCGATCGAAGCAGCCGTGCCGCTCGAGGCCGAAGAGTATTATGAGCACCAGATCCTCGACCTGGAAGTGTGGACGGGCGGCGGCGAGCGGCTCGGCACGGTGGTCGAGATCCTCTACACCGGCGCCAACGAGGTGTACGTCATCGAAACAGACAGTGGTTCCGAAGTGCTTATCCCTGCCATCGACTCGGTCGTGCGCTCTATCGACCTGGAAGCAGGACGCATCATCGTAGATCTATTGGAAGGGCTGATGTAGCGCCCGCCCCTATCGCCGTCGGGAAATTGCTTTCGTCGTCGAGAGGAGAGGCTATGGCCAGGGACGATCTGGGCTACTGGGTTGGCTTTAGCAGGGTCTCGGGTATCGGTGCCACCAGGCTTCGCGCCCTGCTTGACTACTTTGGCGACGTGGCGACGGCCTGGTCGGCACCGGCCTTTAGCCTGCAGCAAGCCGGCCTCGACCGGCGGTCACTGGCCAACCTGGTCGAGGCAAGGGAGCAGCTCGACCTGGACGCCGAGCTGGCGCGGCTCGACCGGGCGGGCGTGCACGTCCTCATCTGGGACGAGCCCGGCTACCCGACGAACCTGCGCCACGTCTACAATGCTCCCCCCGTCCTCTATGTTCGAGGCAGCTTGCAAGAGCGAGACGAGTGGGCGGTGGCGGTCGTCGGCACGCGGCGTGCTTCGGCCTATGGCAAAGAGGTAGCGCGCTTTCTCGCAGCCGGTCTGGCCAAGGCGGGTGTCACGGTCGTCAGCGGCCTGGCGCGCGGCATCGACACGGTGGCGCACACGAGCGCGCTCGAGGCGGGGGGGCGCACCATCGCCGTCCTCGGATCGGGGCTCGACGTCATTTACCCCGCCGAAAACCGCCGCCTCGCCCACCAGATCGTGGAGACGAATCTCGATGCCCCCGACTGCGGTGCGCTCGTGAGCGAATATGCCCTCTCCACCCAGCCCGAGGCGCACAACTTTCCACCGCGCAACCGGATCGTCAGCGGCCTCAGCCTGGGCACCATCGTCGTCGAGGCGGGCTCGTCGAGTGGGGCATTGATCACGGCCGATTTTGCCGCCGAGCAGGGGCGCGAAGTGTTCGCCGTGCCGGGTCCGATCTTTGCCCGGACCAGCGAGGGCACCAACAACCTGATCCAGCAGGGCGCCAAGCTGGTGCGCAACGTGGCCGACGTTCTCGAGGAGCTGAACCTGACCATGGTCAGCGCGCAGGCCCAGGCGCGCACCGTGCTGCCCGAAAATGCCACCGAAGCGCTTTTGCTCGAGCACCTGTCGGCCGACCCCGTGCACGTGGACGCGCTCGGCCGCTCGGCCAGCCTGCCCATCGCCGAGGTGACGAGCACGCTGGCCCTAATGGAGCTCAAAGGCATGGTCCGCCAGGTGGGCGGCATGAGCTATGTGATCGCCCGCGAGGGCCGTGTTGATTACACCGTCGACTGACCCCCTCTCCATCCATGACCCGATCCTACGGGAGGTAACCTTGAGTGAAAACCTGTACGCAGTGATCATGGCCGGCGGCATCGGCTCGCGGCTCTGGCCGCGCAGCCGGGGCGCCACGCCGAAGCAGTTCCTCGACCTGATCGGCGAGCGCACAATGCTGCAAGAGACCGTCGATCGGATCGAGCCCCTCGTGCCGTTGGAGCGCGTGATGGTCGTCGTCGGCGACGATCACGCCGCGACGGTGCGCGAGCAGGTGCCGGGGCTGCCGCCGGAGAATGTGATCCGCGAGCCGGGCCCGCGCAACACCGCCCCGGCCATCGGTCTCGCCGCCGTCGCTGTGCGCCAGCGCGACGCCGACGGCATCATGGCCGTCTTTCCGGCCGATCACCGCATTGCCGACGCCGCCGGCTTTCGCCGCGCCATTTCCGCCGCCGCGCGCGTGGCCCGCGACGATTACCTGGTCACACTCGGCATCGCCCCCGACCACGCGCACACGGGCTATGGCTACATCCAGCGCGGCGACCTGGTCGACACCGGCGCCGGCGGCGTGGACGGCATTCCCGTCTACCGCGTCGTGCGCTTTACAGAAAAGCCCGACGCCGCAACAGCCGAGCGGTTCGTCGCCAGCGGCGACTATTACTGGAACGGGGGCATCTTTATCTGGCAGGTCAGCACCATCCTGGAAGAGATGGCGCGCCAGATGCCGGCTTTGCACGACGAGCTGGTGGCCCTGGCGCGTGTGTGGGACACGCCAGAGCGCGCCGCGGCGCTCGAGGCGGCCTGGCAGAGGGTGCCGCGCACGTCGATCGACTATGGCGTGATGGAGAACGCGGCACGAGTGACCACCGTGCCTGTCGATATCGGCTGGGACGACGTCGGCAGCTGGGCCACCCTGTCGGCGCTTTTGCCCACCGACGCCGGCGGCAATGCGACGCGCGGTGCGGGCGAGACGATCTTGATCGATACGTCCGACAGCTATGTGTACGCCGGCGACGGCCGGCTGGTGGCCACCATCGGCCTCGACGGGTTCGTGGTCATAACCACGCGCGATGCCGTCCTCGTCTGTCCCAAGAGCCGGGCGCAGGACGTGCGCGAGGTGGTCAAGGCGATCGAGGCACGCGGGCTCGACGGGTACCTGTAAACGATGACCGGGGAGCAGGTCGTCGGCTACTGTGTCAAATGCCGGGAAAAGCGGCCCATCGCCGCTGCGCGGGCCGTCTTTCTCGGTGCGGGCCACCGCCCCGCGATCCAGGGTACGTGTCCCGAGTGTGGGACCAAGATCGTGCGCTTTGGCGCGACGCCGGCCCACGAGGACCTCGACCCCGCCCACCACACGGTGGCGACCAAAGCCACCGAAGAGCGCAAGGCGCACGGTCCCAAGATGGTCATTGTCGAGTCGCCCGCCAAGGCGCGCACGGTGGGCCGCTTTCTCGGCCGCGGGTACACCGTCGAGGCGTCGGTGGGCCACATCCGCGACCTGCCCTCGAACCGGATGGGCGTCGACATCGAAAACGATTTTACACCGCGCTATGTGATCCCCGGCAAGAAAAAAGAGGTCGTCAAAAAGCTGCGGGCCAGCGCCGGCAAGGCCTCGGAGATGTACCTGGCCACCGACCCCGACCGTGAAGGCGAGGCGATCGCCTGGCACCTGCGGGAGGCGCTCGACCGTGAGCTGCGCGACATCCCGGTCCACCGCGTCGAGTTCCACGAGATCACCGAGCAGGCGGTGGGGCAGGCGTTCAGCCACCCACGCCAGATCGACGAGCTGCGCGTCGACTCGCAGCAAGCGCGGCGCATCCTCGACCGCGTCGTGGGCTACACGCTCAGCCCGCTGCTGCGCGACAAGCTCAGCCGCCGCGGTATCTCGGCCGGGCGCGTCCAGTCGGTGGCGCTGCGCCTGGTGTGCGAGCGCGAGCGCGAGCGCGAGGCATTCGAGCCGGTGGAGTATTGGACCATCGAGGCCGAGCTGCAAAAGCGGCCGGAAAACGTGCGGGAGAAAACGGACGCGCGCCCGTTCATCGCGCGCCTGAGCAAGATCCGGGGTGGACCGCTGTATCTCGAGGGCGAGGATCCCGATCTGAAGAACGAGGCCGACGCGCAGGCGGTGGTCGACGACCTGGAAGGGGCCGAGTACGCGGTCGAAGCGGTGACCCGCCGCGAGCGGCGGCGCAACCCCGCCCCCCCCTTTATGACGAGCACGCTGCAGCAGGAAGCGAGCCGCAAGCTGCGCTTCGCGGCGGGCAAGACGATGGCCGTGGCCCAGGCGCTGTACGAGGGCAAGGACGTGGGCAGCCCCCTGGACCCGGGGGGCGGCGAGCGCACCGGCCTGATCACCTATATGCGCACCGACTCGGTCCACGTCGCCGCGTCGGCGCAGGAAGAGGCGCGGGCCGTCATCCGCGAGCGCTACGGCCCGGAATACCTGCCCGAAAAGCCGCCCGAATACAAATCGCGCGCCAAGCGTGCCCAGGAAGCACACGAGGCGATCCGCCCCACGAGCGTGGGGCGCGACCCGGAGTCGCTCAAAGAGCACCTGTCGCGCGACGAGTACCGGCTCTACACGCTGATCTGGCAGCGCTTCGTCGCCAGCCAGATGGCGCCCGCCATTCTCGACCAGACGTCGGTGGACATTGCCGCCGGTGCGCCGGGCGGCCCGTGGCCCTACCTCTTTCGCGCCACAGGCTCGGTCGTCAAGTTCACGGGCTTTTTAGCCGTGTACGAAGAGGGGCGCGAGGAAGAGGAGGAAGCGGAAGAGGGCGCCGGGGTGCGGCTGCCCGGGCTGGACGAGGGCGAGCTGCTGGAGCTGCTGCGCCTGCTGCCGGCGCAGCACTTTACCCAGCCGCCGCCCCGCTACACCGACGCGTCGCTGATCCGCGCCATGGAGGAGTATGGCATCGGGCGGCCCAGCACCTACGCGCCCATCCTGCAGACGCTGCTGGCGCGCAATTACGTGGGGCGAGAGCAGAAAAGGCTGGTGCCCACGACGCTCGGCTTTACGGTGAACGATCTACTGGTCGAGTTCTTTCCCGAGATTGTCGACGTCGGCTTTACCGCCGAGATGGAAGAGAGGCTGGACGAGGTCGCCACAGGCGAGGTCGAGTGGGTGCCGATGCTGCGCGAGTTCTACCAGCCGTTCGCCGAGACGGTCGAGGTGGCGCGCGCCGAGATGCCCGAGATCCACTATGAGCCCGAGCCGACGGGCGAGCTGTGCCCCGAGTGCGGCGAGCCGCTCCTGATCCGCATGGGGCGCTTTGGTAAGTTTATCGG
This sequence comes from Anaerolineae bacterium, assembly GCA_035461725.1. Classification (GTDB taxonomy): domain Bacteria; phylum Chloroflexota; class Anaerolineae; order JAAYZQ01; family JAAYZQ01; genus JAFGIA01. The sequence continues at coordinate 3,454 of DATHUZ010000800.1, read as the reverse complement.
ATGCAGCGGCTGGCCCACGTGCCGCTACACGCAGCCGATCCCGCTGCCCGGCGTGATGTGCCCGCTGTGCGGCGGCGCGGTCGTCGAGCGGCGGATGCGCAACGGCCGCCGCTTCTGGGGATGCGCCAACTATCGCGCCGACGACGAGACGTCGTGCCAGTGGACGACGTGGAAAGAGCCGCAGCCCGAGACGGAGTGAACAGGAGAGGACCATGAGACTTGATCGAGTACGCGAGGCCCTGTCGGAGCAGGGGGTGGATGCCCTGCTGGTGTCGCAGCCGGAGAACCGCCGGTACCTGTCGGGCTTTACCGGGTCGGCGGGCTACCTGCTGGTCTCGCCCGGCGCGGCACTGCTGGCCACCGACTTTCGTTACTATGAGCAGGTGGGCCGCCAGGCGCCAGAATTCGAGCTGGCGCGCATCACCGACCGGTTCGCGGACCTGCTGCCGCGGCTCGTGCACGACCTCGCCATCGAGCGCCTCGGGTTCGAGGCGGAGCACGTGACGGTGGACGAGCTGCGCACGCTGAGCGGCGCGACGGAAGGCGTGAACTGGGTGCCGCTCAAGCAGGCCGTCGAAAAGGTGCGCGCGCTGAAGGACGATGGTGAGGTCGAGGCCATCCGCCGCGCGGTGGCGCTCACCGACGAGGCGTTTGCCCATTTTCTCGAGGTAGTCGAGCCGGGCATGACCGAGCGCCAGGCGGCGTGGGAGATCGAAAAGTATATGCGCGAGCACGGCGCGAGCAAGGTCGCCTTCGACCTGATCGTGGCGGCCGGCCCAAACGGCGCCCTGCCCCACGCCCGGCCGGGCGACAGGGAGATCGCCGCGGGCGAGCCGATCGTGGTCGACATTGGCGCCCTGGTGGACGGCTATGCCTCGGACATGACCCGCACCTTCTGCCTGGGCCAGCCGTCGGCGAAATACCTGGAGGTGTGGCAGATCGTGCTGCGCGCCCAGGAGGCGGCCGAGGAGGCGATCCGCGCCGGCATGGTTGGCCGCGAGGCTGACGCGATCGCGCGCGACGTGATCGCGGGGGCAGGCTATGGCGACTATTTCGGACATGGCCTGGGGCACGGCGTGGGCCTGGCCGTGCACGAAGCGCCGCGCGCCGGCCGCCTATCGGACGACGTTCTTCAAGCGGGCATGACGCTCACCGTCGAGCCCGGCATCTATCTGCCCGGCGAGTTTGGCGTGCGCATCGAAGACCTGGTCGTGATCCGTGACGACGGCGTCGATGTCCTCACCCAAACACCCAAGCAGCCTGTGCGCAAAGAGCGTTGAAGAATGATTGAACATAAACCCTCCCGACTTGATCTAAATCAGACGTTGTGATAAAATAAGTCAACTCCTGGGCCATGGAGGCTCGGGTTGTCGCGCGGGGGGTGGGTTGGCCCCGGTCGCGATCGATGAACAAGGGAGAGAGGGAGGCGCACAATGGGATCGTTCGACCGCAATAGCCTGATCATCGGCATCGTCGCAGGCCTGGTATTGGGTATCATCCTCGGGATGGTCCTCTTCTGGGGCCCGTTCGCCGTCCAGTATGAAGGTGCTCAGCCCTACCACATGGTGCCCGACGAGCGCGCCGAGTACGTCGGCCTGGTGGCCGACAACTTTCGACTCTACAACGACATCAACCTTGCCGCCAGCTATCTAGAGGGGTGGACCCAGGAGGAAAGGGCCGAGGCCGTGGCGCTCGCCGTCGACCACTACGATGCCCTGGGCCGGCCCGACAAGGTGCAGGCGATCGAGGACCTGGCAACGGTACTTGGGATCGCGCCGACCGCTGCCCCACCGCCCGTGGAAGAAGAGCGGGGCCTCTTTGAGCGCTTTTTGCTGCCCTGCTTTGTCTTTTTGGCTATCCTGCTCGTGTTCGTGTTTGGCTGGATCGGCCTGCGGGTGGCGCTGCGCCAGCGTTCTGCGCGCCCCGCGCCGGCCGCGCCCATGCGCCCGGCTCCCGCGGTGACGATGGCGGAAGAGTGGGATGGCTCGGGCCAGCCCCCGCTCGGCCACTTTATTACCACCTACGAGCTGGGCGAGGACACGTACGACGAGTCGTTCAGCATCGAGACACCGATGGGTGAGTTCCTCGGCGAGTGTGGGGTCGGCATCTCGGAAACGGTGGGCGCCGGCGGAGCACCCGACAAGGTAACCGCCTTTGAAGTGTGGCTGTTCGACAAGAGCGACATCCGGACGGTCACCAAGGTGCTGATGAGCGAGTACGCCTACAACGACAGCGTGCTGCGCGCCAAGCTGGCATCGAAGGGCGAGGCGGTGCTCGCCCAGCCTGGCCAGACCTTTGCGCTCGAGACGACGGGGCTGCAGGTGCACTGTTCTGTCGAGGAGCTGCTCTATGGCAACGGCGGCGAGGCGCCGCCCAGGAGCTATTTCGCCCGGTTGAAAGTGGAGCTGGTGGCGAACATAAAACAGGCCTAGCGCTGCACACCGCATCGCAGGCATCCCTGGCGGTCAAGGTGCTGCGGGGCTGTTTCGCCACCGTAGGTGGTCGACGGCCCCGCGTTTTATTTTGCACACCACTGTGCCGCGTGGTGTGCCCAGACAAGAGCGCCGGTTCTACGCCGTAGGAGGAAAGTGGCATGGGCGTCAAGACGACGGTCGGCCAGGTCGCGCTTAGAGGTGGCAGTCGCGAAACGCAGTCGAACGGTATCCTCGTCGACGAGCGGGCCACGCGCCTGGCCCGCGGCCGCAGCCGCGGCAACCTCTATGTTTTCGTCGAGGTGGGCGGTACACATGGCGATCGCGATGCACGCGCGCGAGGGCTGGCCGAGCTCGTGCGCGACGTCTACTATGCGCAGCCCGGCAGCGTGACCGCGGGCCTGCAGCAGGCGCTGCGCCGCGCCAACACGGCCCTGTTTGCAGAGAACCGCGAGTCGCTGCCCGGCGAGCGGCACACGGCCGGCATCTCGTGTGCCGTGCTGCGCGACTACAATCTGTTCATCGCCCAGGCCGGCCCCACGGCCATCCTCATCGAGCATGGGGGCCAGGTCGATCGCTACCCCGACGTGTCGCCCTGGCTGGACGGTGTACCGCGCGAGGAGGTGGACGCCTGGGCGCTCGGCGAGCGCCACGAGGTCAACGTCGCGCTGGCTCACGTGACCCTCGGCGAGGGAGACACTATCCTCCTGACGGGCGATCTTCTGCCACGCCTCGTGGCGCCAGGAGCGTGGCGCAATCTGCTGAGCCCGCGCCCGGTCGACGCGGCCCTGGAGGCGCTGGTGGCGGCGGCACGGGGCAGCGACCTGTCGGCGCTCATCGTGCGGACCGGGCAGGAGACGGTTTTGGCCGATGCGCCCGATCTGCCACCGGCGGCCGGCGTGCCCACCACACGCGTGGAACGCGACAATCCACAGGCGCCCCCTGCGCCTGGCCCGGCAGAGACAGAACAGGACATTGATACCGTGCAGCGCATGGGCGACGCCAGCCGGCGCGCGGCGGCA
>DATHUZ010000799.1:0-2590 GCA_035461725.1 Anaerolineae bacterium | reverse complement strand
CAGCGCGGGTTCATGTGCCTGCCCGAGGTGAACGACGAGGTGCTGGTGGCGTTCGAGCACGGCGACGTCCACCGCCCCTACATCGTCGGCGCGCTCTGGAGCTCGACAGACAAGCCGCCCAAGCCCAAGAGCGAGGCGATTGCCGACGGCAAGGTGAACCAGCGGGTGATGAAAACGCGCGCCGGCCACCTGATCGTGTTGGACGACAAACAGGGCGAGGAGCAGGTGTCGGTGACATCCAAGAGCGGCCACACCGTGATCCTCGACGACAAGAGCGGAAGCGAAAAGATCACGATCAAGGACAAGACGGGCAACAATTCGATGATCATCGATTCGGCGTCAAACAGCATGGCCATCGCCGTGAATGGCGACTTTACGGTCACGGCCAAGGGCAAGGTAGAGATCAACAGCACGGCGGCGATGACGATCAAGAGCAGCGCGGCCATGACGCTGGAAGCGACGGGCAACGCCAAGCTAAAGGGGGCGCAGCTCGCCATGGAAGGTGTGTCGAAGGGTGAGCTGAAAGCACCGATGGTCGACATCAACGGATCGGGGCAAACCGCCGTCAAGAGCTCGGGGATCCTGCAGATCCAGGGCTCACTGGTCAAGATCAACTAGTGCCAGACTTCCGAAGTCTGGAACAATAGGAGATGGGGAGGGACGACGATGCCATTTCCGGCCGCCCGCGTGGGCGACTTAACGGTGACGGGGGATGTGATTACAGGTCCGGGGGTTGCGACGGTGCTGATCGGCAACATGCCGGCCGCCGTGGTAGGCGACCTGGTATCGGGCGCCACGGTGATCGGTGCGATCACCGTCGGCAGCCCGACGGTGCTCATCGGTGGCCGGCCGGCCGCCCGCCTGACGAGCACGGTGGCGGGCGCGCACGCGATCACCGGCATACCCCTGACGACGGCAGTGGGGCCACCCGGGGCGCCGACGGTGCTGATCGCGTAACAGCGGCCATGTGCGGCCGCGACATCGCTTGCAGGACTGGAAGAAAGGTGGATTTGTGAACGACGACATACGAGACCGGGAGTTCCTGGGCCAGGGACTGGCGTTTCCACTGCAGATCGATCCGCGCGGCGGCATCGCGATCGCGCGTGGTGAGCACGATATCGCCCAGTCGATACGGATCATCCTGGAGACGGTGCCGGGTGAGCGGGTGATGCGTCCCGAGTTCGGCTGCCGCGCGTGGGAGCTCATTTTTGCGCCGCGGAATGCGGCGACACGCACGCTGCTAGTACACTATGTGGAGCAAGCACTGATGCGCTGGGAACCACGAATTGAGGTCCAGGAGGTGCGGGTGTTGGACGATCCGGGCCGTGACGCGGCCTTTCTGGTAGAGATCGACTATCAGATCAGGGCAACGCACAACGAGCGGAGCATCGTCTATCCCTTCTTCCTGGATGGCGAAGAAGAATAGGAGGCAAGTGCATGTCCCTGCCCTCGCCCAATCTGGATGACCTGCGGTTTCAGCAGCACCTGGTCGACGAAGCGCGGCGGCGGATCATCCGCTACTGCCCCGAGTGGACCGACTATAACCTGAGTGACCCGGGCATCACGCTTATCGAGCTGTTTGCGTGGATGACAGAGATGATGGTCTACCGGCTGAACCGCGTGCCGGAAAAGAATTACATCAAGTTCCTGGAGATGATCGGCACCCGGCTCCAGCCGGCGAGCAGCGCCCGCGCCGAGGTGACGTTTTATCTGTCGGTGCCCTTCCCGATCACGCCGGAGGATGATACGGTCGTCACCGTCCCACAGGGTCTGGAGGTGGCGACGCGGCCGACGGAGGAGGAGAGCGAGGTCACGTACACGGTCGACGATCGGCTGGTGCTGGCGCCGCCCAAGCTGGTGCAGGTGCGCCGTGAGGTGGGGGGCGGCAGCTCGGCGGGCCAGACAGACGTTCACAAGAACTATTTGTCCCGGCTCGGCGTCGAGATCTTTTACCCCTTCACCCGCCCCACGCCGCGAGAAGGGGATACCTTTTACCTGGGCTTTGACCCCGAGCGCAGCATGGCCGGCTACATCATGCGGCTGGCGTTCGAGTGCGAGGAGACCCAGGCGGTGGGTGTGCGGCGTGAAGATCCACCGCTGGTGTGGGAGTGCTCGGTGGGCGACGGGCAGTGGGAAGAAGTGCCATTGAGCACGCGGCGTGGTGAAAAAGATACGACCGGCGGCCTCAATAATCCACGGGGTACGCTCACACTATATCTCCCCCTGACCGTGCGCCCGGATCAGGTCCATGGGCGCAGCGCCTACTGGCTGCGCTGCCGGCTGGAACAGCGCCGCGAGGAACAGGGCATGTACACCGAGCCGCCGCGCATCAAGAGCATCACGGCTTACGTGATCGGGGGTACGACGCGGGCCACGCACGCCGTAATCGTGCGTGCCGAGGATCTCGGCTATGGCAGCGGAGAGCCCGGCCTCACACTGCGCCTGCGCCACGCGCCGGTGCTCGCCCCACGGCCGGGCGAGACGGTGGAGGTGGAGGAAAAGCGGGACGGTGAGATCGTGTACGTCCCCTGGGAGGTGGTCCCCGATTTTTCCAAATCGACGCGCTACAGCAGGCACTTTACCCTGGACG
>DATHUZ010000798.1:0-3817 GCA_035461725.1 Anaerolineae bacterium | reverse complement strand
CCTTCTCAGCGCTCTGTACGGCACTTTGAGCGGGGCCGTTCGATCCATCCGGCCTATCGCTTTCGTATGTCGGCGAAGGACCTGGCGCGCTTTGGCTTGCTCTACCTGCGGCGGGGCCGCTGGCGAGATCGCCAGATCGTTCCCTCGTCGTGGGTCGACGAGAGCACGACCAGCTACTCGAGCCCGGGTGAGGATGGCTACGGGTACATGTGGTGGGTCTATGACGCGCAGATGCCCGGCAGGTTCCGCCGTTTCCACGCCCTGGGCATGTACGAGGCTTCCGGCACCGGTGGGCAAAAGCTGACCGTGCTGCCGGGTGCCTGCCTGGTGATCGTTCACCTGCGCGATCTCGACGTCACGACCGAGTTCCACTCTGATCAGATCTGGGCGCTGCAAGAGATGATCCTCGATGCGCGACAGGCCGAGCCCGCTGCGCATCCACATCTCGTCGCGTTTCGTGAGCCGACGAGTGGTGAGTAGCGCGACAGGAGTCTTCAGAAAGGGCAGGTTCGCCGCGGCGAAATAGCAAGTACTCAGCCTTACGCCAGGGGGTTGACAGGGACACGATCGAGCGCACGCGTCAACGGGATGCCATCGGCGGCGACGTTCCGGTATAGCGTGAACCGATCTCTTTTCATGCGCTCCCACCGTTCGTGCCCGATCACGCGTGGCCCAACGCTCACATTGTACTCGAGTGAGACGTCGGCTGCGATATCGCTGCTCGAGTGGCTGAGCCGCCAGTCGTCTCGATCCGTTAGGTTTGGTTGACAGCAGGCATGCTTTCAGGCATAATAAAGCTGCTGACCGTTCCACCGTTGGGACCCTCTCATCACCGCCGATCGTAACCAGACTTGTCCGTTTTCGCCTGCCCGCCGGCAGGCAAGAGAGGAAAAACCATGACCGAAAACGAAACCCTATCCACCGTCCACGACATCATGGCCGAATTCGCCGCTCGCACCGGCCTCATCACCGGCCTCCCCCCCACTCGCTACCTCTGGACCGACGCCTTTGCCGTCTGCAACTACCTCGGCCTATACACGGCCACCGGCGAGGACCAGTACCGCGACCTCGCCGCGCGCCTCATCGACCAGGTCCACCACGTGCTCGGCAAGCACCGCCCCGGCGCGCCACAGGAAGGGTGGCTCAGCGACCTGGAAGGTCAGGAAGCCGAGGCGCACCCCACCGCCGGCGGCCTGCGCATAGGGAAAAAGCTCCCCGAGCGGGGCGTGGACGAGCGGTTCGACCAGCAGCTCGAGTGGGACCGCGATGGGCAATACTTCCATTATCTAGCCCAGTGGATGCACGCGCTCGACCGCGCCGCCCACGTGCTGGACGACCTCACCTACAATCGCTGGGCGATGGAGCTGGCCGAGCGCGTGCACGCGGCGTTCGTCTACCGGCCGGCGGCCGGCGGCCCGCCCCGCATGTACTGGAAGATGAGCGTGGACCTGTCGCGCCCCCTGGTGCCGACGATGGGCCACCACGACCCGCTCGCTGCCTACGTCACCTATCGCGCGCTGGCCGCCACCTCGCCCTGCACACCCGACTGGCCCGACCTGACCGCCGAGATCGGCGACGCCGAAGAGATGATCTGGGGCCGCGACTGGACGACAGAAGACCCACTCGGGATCGGCGGGCTGCTCGCCGATGCCTACAGGGTGGCGCAGCTTGTCGCCACCCGCGATTTCGACCACGCCGACCTGGCCCTCGTCCTGCTCGAATCGGCGTTGATCGGGCTGATGGGCTACGCCGAGCAGGGTCCCCTCAACCAGCCGGCGGCACACCGCCTCGGCTTTCGCGAGCTGGGACTATCGATCGGCCTGCGTGCCGGCGAGAGGCTGCCGGCCCTGATCGAGCGCGAGCCCGACCGCTTTGACAGAAAGGAGCTGCTCCGCCAGCGCCTCCAGTCGCTGCAGGGCTATCTGCCCATGGCCGGGCAGATCGAGCGCTTCTGGTTAGAGCCGTCGAACCGGGCGACGAGGACGTGGCAGGAGCACCTTGACATAAATGAGGTAATGCTGGCCACCAGCCTGGCGCCGGATGGCTATCTCGAGCGGTGAGAGGATGCCCATCCGGCACCGCTGACTGCCTCCCTGCGCGGGCCGGTCAGCCGCCCAGCGTGCGCCTCAAAAACTCGATCGTCCGTTCCCACGCCAGCCGGGCCGCCGGCTCGTCGTACGCGTCGGGGCGGTCCTCTTCAAAAAACCAGTGTCCCAGCCCCTCGTACCAGTAGAAGGTCACCGGGCGTCCGGCTTGCCGCAGCTCTGCCTCGATCGCTTCGACGTACTCTGCCGACTCGTACGGATCATTCTCCGCAAAGTGGCCCAGAAACGCTGCCCGCGAGCGGCTCAGGTCACCCTCTCCCGTGCCGTAGAACAACACCACCGCCCTCACGCGGTCTGGATCGCGGATGGCAGCGTCTATGGCATAGTAGGCGCCGAGTGAAAAGCCAATCACGCCGATCCCCCGGTCGGGGCCCTCCGCGCGCTCCCACAACACGTCGATGGCGGCGGCGATGTCGCCCTTCGCCTGCTCGTCGTCGAGCTGCGAGCTGAGCTGCTCCGCCTCTTCGATCGTCGTCGCCATCTGCCCGTGATAGAGGTCCGGGGCGAAAGCGACGAACCCGGTGCGGGCCAGCCGGTCGCACACCTGCTTCATCGTGTCGTTCAAGCCCCACCAGGCGTGGAGCACCAGGACGCCCGGCCCGGTGCCGGCGTGGGGAACGGCGAGGGTTCCCTCCTGGGCGAGGACTGTTCCTGTTTCCATTCTTCTACCTCCAGCTATCATGCTTGAAGCGGGTCACTGCCCGCCTTCGTGATGCCGGACTCTGGTCCGGCATGGGTGGCTTGTACGCGAGCTGAGAAATGCACGACTGAATTGTGCCGGGCATCGGCGATGTTGTCTGAAGCCTTCGTGGCGAGCTGCTTGCGGTGCAGAGCTGCTGGTGGCGATACTATACACCTATCACTACTTTTTGTCAAGAGTGCAGATCCGGCCACGGCCAATCATGCGCGAGTGGCGCGTGATTCCGGCCTGTGACCGTTTGCCCGAGGGGCAGGCGCATAGTATAATGCCCCACAGCGTTCCGGACTGGCTTTCAGGATGAGGAGGATGACGTGTCCATGACGCAGAGCAAGGGCCAGATCGAAGCCCAGATTGCAGCGGCGATCACCACGTTCGAGCGAGAGCAGATGGGGCGGGGCCCCAGGGAGGTGCGTGCCTGGATCGTCGAAGACATGATCCTGGTTCGTCTCAAAGATGTGCTCACGCCTGCTGAAAAGAGGCTGACCGACGATCCGAACGGCCGCTACATGCTCAAGGGCCTGCGGACTCGCCTCATCGAGAACAGCCGCCGAGTCTTGGATGAGCTGATCGAGGGCCCGACGGGCGTGTCAACGGTCAGCCTGCACAGCGATCTGAGCATTCGCACAGGAGAGCGAATGATTGTCTTTACGCTGGCCGAAAACCTGGAGGCCCGGTTCCGTCGCTAGACCCGGGGGCTCTGGTGCCGGCTGGCATCTCCTGCCGCCGTGCGACGTGACACACAGGTCAAAGCTGCGCGCCGGGATTGACAGCTCAACTTCTTTGTGCTACACTGGTGCCAGGTGAACCGAGAGCACCACGCGGCAGACAGGGTGGAGGATAGGCTCCTTTCATAGGATAGATCAGCCACAGAGTAGGCCAACACGATCCCTCACCGGGGTGGTGTTGGCCTCTTTTATTGGCTGCCTGCGGCTTTCGAATGATAAGATGAAAGGAAAGGAGTAAAAGATGGCGATTCTGGACCGCTTTGTCAAACCATGATCTGACCCCGCTT
>DATHUZ010000797.1:0-1641 GCA_035461725.1 Anaerolineae bacterium | reverse complement strand
GGCTTCCCCGACCAAGGTCGGGCCTCCATCCTGTCCGCGAGCTCATATACATTCACCCTCCACTCCCCTCATCTGCGCGCCTTGCACACGCGGCCCAATTGATGTACAATCCCACCCGCAATGACGCACGTTCCGCTCAAGGTGCGTTGCACCGGGCATAGAGAGGTGAACATGTCGGACCGCATTGTCATCAAAGGAGCACGGCTGCACAATCTCAAAAACGTCAGCCTCGAGATCCCCAAGAACCGCCTGGTAGCCTTTACCGGCGTCTCGGGCTCGGGCAAATCCACCCTCGTGTTCGACACGCTGCACAAAGAAGCCCAGCGCCAGTACATCGAGGCGCTCGGCATGGTGACCCACGCCGGCACGCCGCCGCTCGACTCGATCGCCGGCCTGTCGCCGTCGGTCAGCATCGACCAGCACCTCACCAACCGCAGTCCCCGCTCCACCGTCGGCACGGTGACCGACGTGTATACCTACCTGCGCGTCCTCTTTGCACGCCTCGGGCACCGGCCCTGCCCACACTGCGGGCGCGACATTCCCCCGCCGCACGACCTGGAGAGCGATGAGCTCGATGAAGCCGAGGGACCGCCCGCCGGCACCGCGGAAGGCAGCGTCGAAGCGATTGACGAGGTCGAATGGATGCCCTGCCCGCACTGTGCCCAGGCCGTCGTCAAGCTCGACATGGGCTACTTCTCCTTCAACAAACCCGCCGGCGCATGTCCCACCTGCACCGGCCTGGGCGTGATCCACGAGCCAAACCTCGACGCCATCGTCGACCCGGAGCGCTCCATCCTCGACGGCGCCGTGCACGGCTGGGACAGCTTTTTCATCCAGCGCAATTCGGGGTCGATGGTGGCCGCCGGGCAGCATTACGGCTTCCACTTTGACCCGGCGCTGCCCACCCGCGAGCTGGGGCCTGTCCAGCGCGACCTGCTCCTCTACGGGGTGCACAGCCCCCAGTTTCAGCGCCACTTTCCGGGCGTCAAGCCGCCCGACACGGTGGCCAGGGGTAACTTTGACGGCGTGGTCACCAACCTGCTGCGGCGGCATGCCCAGCACGCGCAGGATGCCGATTACCGGGAAAAGATGGCGCACCTGATGCGCCAGCGGGTCTGCCCCGACTGCGACGGGACGCGGCTCAGTCCCGCGGCCCGGCAGGTGACCGTGGCCGGGCGGAACATCGTCGACGTGTCACGCGAGTCGCTGTCTCGCATCGGTGCCTGGGTAGAGAACCTGCAAGCCGTGATCAGCGCCAAAGAGTGGTCGATCGCCGAATCGATCGTGGCCGACCTGACCAGGCGCATCGGCCGGCTGCTCGACGTCGGCGTGGGCTACCTGTCGCCCGACCGCGCCTCGCCCACACTCTCGCCCGGCGAGGCGCAGCGGCTGCGGCTGGCCGCCCTGCTCGGCTCAAGCCTGACCGGCGTGCTCTACGTCCTCGACGAGCCGACCATCGGGCTCCACCCGCGCGACACCGAGCGCCTGATCCGGGTGCTCGCCCAACTGCGCGACCTGGGCAACAGCGTGCTCGTCATCGAGCACGACCTGGAAGTGCTAGCCGCGGCCGACTATTTGGTCGACTTTGGACCGGGCGGCGGGCGCGACGGCGGGCAGGTGGTGGCTGCCGGGCCGCCGGCC